>PXBU01000039.1 GCA_003566795.1 Puniceicoccaceae bacterium
AGGAACGGCTTGTTGCTGATCGATTAGTCGGGCAGCGAGTCGGCGTAGGGCCTCGTTTTCGTCGGCGGTGTTGCCTACGAGCACACCTTGCAGGTCGTGCGCGGTAAAGTTTAGCAAGTTCTCCTGGGGGACTTCGCTTTGTTGCCCAGTCACCTGGGTCCCGGCTTTATCGTTGATGAACATGTTCCGGCGGTTAGCGATCGCGACCAAGGCCTGTTGCTCACGTACATTCTGCAGTTGCACCCGGGCATCCTCGTTGAGGGCTGCGTCGGACTGCGAGAGGTTGTAAGCACTGGAAAAGGCGGAACGGGCCTGCTCCTGTTTGCCTTGCTCAAGGAGCACGTTGGCCTCTTTAAGCAGGCTCTGCGCCTGACTCATTCTCATCTGGCGGCTCTTTTGCTCGAGCTGCATGTAGTCCTGCATATTCGATACCAAGGCGCGGCCCCGCGGTTGGTCATCGAGCCGGAGGTTGCCTTCCCACTCCTCGACTTGCCAGGTCTCAGGATAATGAAGGGTCCAGGAAATATTTTCCAGCGGAAGGTCCAAGCGTGGGCCGATGAGGCTGGTTTTGATCTTACGGCGCTGCTGGAGTTCAAGCTGGGTGGCGTAGAAAAACTCCACCACCGAGTCCTGTCCGTCGATAGCGCTGGGCTCGAGTTGCAGCAGCACATCGCCGTCCTCATACCAGGGCCAGACACTTTGTTGGTTCACGTAGCCAAACCAGAACTTGCTGTCTGGCGGCAAAGTAATGCGTAACATACGCTTGTCGCCAGGATCGAGTTGCAGTGTGACCTTGGTCAAGGCCGAACCGGCCCCGGAGATGGTGGAGGCCAGCTGCACGTCGCGCACCTGGGCGGGCACGAGGTCGGCGATCTCGTGGCGCTTGACATCAAGTGCCAAGCGGAAGCCGGGCTCCATGATGCGATAGACGTGCGAGGCCTGATCGACCGCCAAGTCACCGCGCAGCCTCAGCTGGATCATGTGAGCCTCGGCGGCTTGCAGGGCATCGAGGGGAGCCTGCGGTGCCAGTTGAATGCGCCCGTGCGGCACGAGAGCCAGGAAGCCGGAGTGTTGGTTGGCCCCCAGCACTTGGACACCCTGGACGTCGATGCGGTCCGGTTGATCCGGGGTCGGCACTTGGTACGCGACATTCAGGGTAAAATTCCCCACCATTCGCCGCTTAAATTTGACCACCCATTGACCGGGCTCCATCTCCCGTGCATCAGCCAGAGGCTCGCCGGAAAACTGCACTCCGATGGCCGACTCCGGCAGCAGAAAGACCTGCTCGCGGATACCGGCATTTTCCACCGTGAAGTTGAAGCGCACCCTGGCCTCGACCGCGCCGCTGCGCACCGCGACCGACTCGACCCGTTGCATTTCGATCCAAGGGGCCACCCGCTCGACATCAAAGGCCAGCCGGGCGCCCTGATTGAGAATGCGGTAGAGCAGCGTATTCTTTTGCCTGATACCCGCCTCGGCCGGATCGAGTTGGACGGCGGCATCACGCTCCCGCGCTTGGAGGCGATAGCCCAGGTCCGGCACCAGGATGAGGGTGCCAGTCTGGCGGTCGCTTTGGGTCAACTGCAATAGCGGGGGCTCAAAGCGGCTGCGCTCTGCCAAGCCGGGGCCGGACAGGCTTAGATAAAAGGAGGTCTGGCCCATGGTTTTTCCGTTTAGATGGAGTTGCAGCAGGCGTTCGCCCGAGCTACCGGGAGTCTGGTTCCAATGGCTAAGCTGTGGGCCGGAAACTGACTCGACATCGTAGCCCTCCGGCAGCGGCAAGCTGAGTCTGAATACTCCGGCCCGGTTAATCTCCGCCTGGAGTTCCAGCGCGATCAATACGCGGTCCTCCCCCAGCGAGATGGTTTGCTTGGCAGTCGAGCGGATATCGGGCTGCACCGCCAGGGCCTGCACGTCAAGTGCGCCAGCTGCCACATCCCAGCGATAGGCCCGGCGCAACTGCGGCACCCGCCCAAGATAGGCGAGCGCATTGACCTGCTCCGCCGGAAAATCCTCCAAATTGATGGGCGTGGCTTCGCTGGTCGCAACATCCCCGATCTGCACCTCCGTATCGGTGGCCAGGCCCACCAGTCCCAATTGGCTGGCGGCACCTTCCACCTGTAGAGGCCTGACCGCACGCTGGTAAGGCAGACTGCCGGAGGCGTATTGCGAGGACACGGCCACAGTAAACGAGCCCTGTTGCACGGGAGAGAAATAGAGCGAGAGCACCCGCGCCTTCGGATCGAAATGCCAGTTGGCCAGATTCGCTGCCTCGACCGCAGTGATGGTCATGCCTTCGGGTACGCTTAGCTTGAGCGCATCGAGTTGGCCCTGAGCGAGCCGCAACTGCAAGCTATGGTGCCCACTGACCAGCCCGACCATGGGGGTAAAGAGTTCGTGGCTTTCCACGTAAAAGACGGCTTCCTCCTTACTCGCATCGCGACGCTCCGGCGACCACTGGACGAGGGTGCTCGCCGACGGCTGGAAGACTAAATCGAAGACCGCAAATTTTGAATCGCCTGGACTACGTTTTATCGAAACCGCCTGCGCTGACGTGAGGACCACGTTCTCCCGCGGCAACTTAATCCGGGCGCGGTGACTGAGTGCGAGATCCACCGGCAACAAGAGGCTAAAATCGCCCGCATCGTTGGCCCCCACCGGAACACTGTAGGCGAAGTCATATTGATACTTTCCGGCAACGCTCGCTTCCAATTCGTAAAAGAGGTCCTCCCCAGTGCGCAGCTGCACCAACCGCAAGCCTTCGGGCAGCGTGGCACCATCCAGCAGAGTTGCGGGCGCACGCAGGAAGCGGCAGCGCTCCCCGGCTTCGGCGCGCCATTGCAGAGAGGCCTTGACCTGTGCCGTTCCTCCTTCAACCACAACCGTCTGCTCGATGGCATCCGCTACGGCTCGCGCGGTCGCCACACTCGGCGATTCACTGCGGGCCTCGGCATCGTTCGTCGCTATACCCACGGCTAAAAACAGGATCACCACGATCGCGGCATAACGCCCGCTCTGGATGAGTTGGTCTTTGACCGGACGCAGCACGTTGAGAAGAAGGAAGAGAATCATCGCCATGATAAAGAAACCCCCGCCGCCGGTCGAGCTGAGTGCACCGATAAAAATCGCGACCCAGCCGAGAGCCCAGAAGAGGTTGCCCGGCTTCCCAGCCATGAAGCCGTAGCCCCACAAGCCCAAGCCGATCAGCACCGGCAGGAAGACGACCACGCCAGTCGTGCCCACGCCCACGGGCAGGTTGGCCAGCTGTATTTCCATAGGTGCCGACGAGAGTTCGACCGGGGTCTTCAGCGTGATGGTATCGCGCAAAACTTCCTGCGACACAGGAATGGCCCCGAGGAGAATGCCACAAAGCGTCACTGCGCCCATCAAGGCTAACACCCCGAGGATAAGGAAGAGCCGCGAGAGGCTCCGCAGTTCGTCGAACTTGCGCAGCAAGGTTTTCACGAGCCACAGAGCTAGCCCGCCGAAGAGCAGCATCGCAAAAAAGATCAGCCGCATGGGTGCCCGCTCTCCGGCAAGCACAGCATGGAGCCAAGCGAAACCGCTGTCGCGAACGCTCATCTGGCCGGAACTTATGCTGCCATCGAGGTAGCGCAGGCCATAACCCGGATCGCTGGTGAGTTCCCAGTTCAGGGTCAGCGAGGGCGCGTGCAGTGCCGGGGCATAGACGACCGGACGACCGGGATTTTCCGATTTGGCGGCCAGCTCCACCGTCACCCGCAGCGCACTGGACGGATCATGTCCGGCAGGCAGGGGCAGCAAGATGCCCGCTTCCGTGGCGACGGGATTGACCCGCTGCCCCTCCACCCGCGCCGACCAGATGCGATGCTCCGGGGGCAACTGCATTTGGAAGTGAGTCCGTCCCTTGCTCTTGAGCATGAGTTCGACTTGGGTGAGAATCTCACCATCCCGGGAGATGCGCGAGTTCAGGTTGGCAAAGTCGATCACCTGATCCTTGGCCGCCGCTTGGGCGGGTGAGCGCAAGTGCATGCTCACACTCGGGCTGTTGCTATATTGAAAGGCTGCCAGCACCTGCGCGTCGTAGAGCAGGCGAAACTCCGCCGGGATTTCATTCGGCTCCAGGCGGATCAGGCCGGAAGGATGGTTTATGTCGTCGATGGAATACGGAAAATTACTCACCACCACCAGGTAGCCCTGCTCGGAGGCAACACCCAGTGGATCGACTCCTTGAAAGACGACCTCCCCACCCTGCGGGTCGAATTTTGACTCGTAAGTGCAGAGCAAGGTATAGGCCCCGGAGGCGGGAGCATGCAGACGCACCTCGTAAATGCCCGCCTCGCGCCTGGTCCAGCCCCGGATATCGCGGCCCACGAAATCGATATTTTCGATACCCTCCGGCACACGTATCTGAAATTCAGATACAGGGGCTCCGGAGATCAGGAAGTTCGCCACCGTGCTGCCGTAGATACGTCCTTCGCCCACGGCGAAAAGCCGCAACAAATCGGCCTGCACTGCCTGCGGCAACTGCTCGACCGATAAGGTGGCCGACCAAACCGGCTCGCGCAGACGCAGGGCGATTTGCAAGGATTCCACCGTCTGGGGAAAGAAATTCACCGCTTGCTCGATCAGCCCCTCCATGGAACTGAGTCTGACCCGCAGCCCCGGCTCAACCGTTACGCCGATGTGTCCGCGCAGGTTCTGGACATCGACCGGACGGAACACCGGCAAGTCCCAGTCCTCACTTTCGAGGGCCCGATTATTTTCAAAAGTCAGGTGCAGGTTGTGCCGACCAGTCAAGGGCTGAGCGAAGACGAGGCGCAGTTGCCGCCCCTCCTCGCGGTCGAGCAGAAAATAATCGGCCAGATCCCGCACTTGCAGGTTGGAGAGCGAGTAACCTTCCGGCACCTCCAGGTAGAAGTCGCGCAGCGGGGCGTTGCGAATCGTCAACTCCAGTTCCGCATGCACCCGCTGGTCCTCCGCCCCCACCTGATAGAGCAGAATCTGCGAGACAGCGACCTCAGGCAGGATGTCCTCGGCCCGCAGGGTGTAGCGGTAGTTCACATCCGAAAAACGATAGGCCAAAACCTGCGCCCCGGTGGGCCTGGCCTCGGCGGGCTCCGGGAAATACTCCGGCGAGATTTGCGCGAAGCCCGCCGACTCCGGCACATCGATAGCCACGGCCCCACGGTTCGTGATGCGGATATACCCGTTATAGCGGATGGCATCGACCGGCAGGATGCGCAAAGGCTGCGCCGTAGCTGGAAATGCGGCCAGCGCATGTTGCGAACGCACCTGCACCTGGAAGTCCTGCTCGTGGGCTTTGTTCAGCTCCAGCACAAGTTGACGGTCGTCTGATCCGTTCTCACCCGACTGCACTTCCCAACGTAAAATCGAATCACCTTCCACTTGGGTGATCTCCCCTTCACCCGCTACATTAAACACCAGCTGACGCATCGACCCCTGCATCACCTTGATCGAATAGTTCGAATCCTGCCGAATCAGCCCTGGCCCAACCTCGAGCTGCGAAAGACTCTCCGCCGCGTAGAACAAAGGCGCCTCAGCCGGATCGATGCTTTTCCACGAAGGGTCCGTCCAGACCAGATGAAAGCGCCCGTCGCCGGGCAGGCTGCCCTGCAGTGCTCCGCCCGCACTTTTGGGGCGAACACCATTGAGCCGCACCCGTTCGGCATCGACGGGAATCCCCCGCAGCGCGACCGGCTGCAGAGCGGCATCCATTAGATCAAACTGGACCGAGCTACGGCCCTCCCGCGTGTCCACCCGGGCATCGAAAGACAGCTTGACCGGGTAAGTTCCCGGCTCTTCAAAGACCGCCAGGTAGCGATTACCGGCGAAACGAATCTTCGCGCCCTCGACCTCCGGCGCGCTGGACAGTGCCGCCGCGCCGCTGAGGAGTTGGAGTTCAAACTCACCGGGATAATGAACCTCCGCCTGAGCCATAAGCGAAAAACTAAAACGACCATCCGCATACTCTCCATTCAAGTAAAAGTCATTCAAGCTGACTTTGGTAATTGGCTTGGCCGCAAGCCTGAGCGTCAGTTCGGGATAAGGCTGCATATAGTTGTAGGCGAGCGCGTAACGGTCGTCGAACCTGGTCTGTTCCAAGCCTGCACTCGCAACATGCTCGGCGAACACCTCGCCTTCATGATCGATCAGGATACTGCCGGTTAGGAGCTGACTGCCTTCAGGCATAAAAAAACTGGGATTCAGTTCCCCTCCGATCGAGACCCCCTTTTTCTCTGAATTCACCTGCAACTCGAGTCGTTGGTCTGGTTCAGAATCTTTCCCGTATTCGAGAGCATTTTTTAGCCTGACGACTAAGCGGGGACTATCCTTCAACTGCTTTGCCGGATCTCCGTCCTTCGGCAAGCCCGCTTGCTTAATTGCCCAATTCGCCACATTATCGCCCAACACTGAGGTCACTTTAAGATCACCCAGCACCTCGAAATCAACTTCTTCCAGCACGCCGTTTTTCGGCCTCACAGAAATGTGCGTGCGCTGCAGCCCATCATTCCCTGAAACCGTCAGATAACTCGCCACGTTGGTCGTGTAAATCAGTCGGTCC
>PXBU01000093.1 GCA_003566795.1 Puniceicoccaceae bacterium
AGCCCCACCCGCTTGGGGACTCGGGTGGTCCAGTAGAAACCCTTGGCCCGCACGACGCCGGGTAGATCGGAGCGCAGCACCCGCAGGAATTTCGCTTCGTCAAAAGGCCTACGGCTATTGTAAACAAAACTGTCCAGACCGTAATCCTTGTGGTGGTGCCCCGCCCGCGCGGTCTCCGCCTGTAGACTAAAGCTGGACGCGGCCTTGCCCGCTGTTGCAGCACGGGTCTGCACGGGAGTGAAATCGCTGAAGCTGGGTGCTGTCGGCGGCACCGACGTTCCCGTCTCGCCGACTGAACCATCGTTGCAGAGGATCATTTTTCGCCAGCGGGCACTGGCCAGGGTCGCGTCCTCGTCGAAGCGCTCCGTGCCGAAGAGTTCCCCGGCATCGACGCGACCGAAAGAGCAGCGTCGGATCGCGGCCCGGTCGTTCAAGCCATGCAGATAGCTCTCCAGGCGGTCGGCATGCGCCGGTTCAACTTGATCGGTCTTGTTCAGCAGCAGGACGTCGGCACATTCGATCTGCTCCATCAGCAACTCCTCCAGCGGGCGTCGCTTGTCGGCAGGGAGCAGGTGATGGCGGCGCACCGCACCGGGCTCGACCTTGTTGCCGAGATAGTCTTCCAGATTTGCCGCGTCCACCACCGTGACCAGATTCGCCACCCGCAGAAAATCCGTGCCCCGCACGCCTTCCAGATTGGCGGCATACAGCGTTTCCAGAATCGACTTCGGTTCGGCAACGCCCGTGGCCTCGATTAAGATGTGGCTCGGTTTACGTTTTCGATAGAGGTGGAGCAGGGCATCCATCAACTCGGTCTGAATGGAACAGCAGATGCAGCCACTGGTCAGTTCGACCATGCCACTTATTGGACTTTTGAGTTTTCGAAGCGAGCGTTTGATCAGCTGCGCATCGACATTGACCTCGCCCAGGTCATTCACCAGGACCGCCAGATTTTCGGAAGCATCCGATGCCAGCAGATGGTTGAGGAGGGTGGTCTTGCCCGAGCCCAGAAAGCCGCTTAGCAGAGTCACCGGCACGCGGTCATCCGGCGCGATGGGCGCCTGGGGCTTCCAGAAGAGAAACATTTTTGCCATAATTATTAATGCAATTTACTTTCAATAAAAATGCAACCGGGTATTTTTGACTGGCACGCTACCAGAAACACTCCCATTTTGATAACATCAAATGAAAGCCCAATCCGATAATCTAGTCGAAGCCGCGCTGGAGACCTTAAAGGCGTCCACCCTACGGGTAACCGAACCGCGGCGGGCTTTGCTCCGCTTGCTGGCGGAGGCGGAGAAGCCGCTTTCCTGCGAGGAGATTCGGGCGCGTTCTGAGGGTGAATTCGACTTGGTGACGGTGTATCGGAACATGGAGGTGTTTCGTGAGCAAAACATCGTGCAGACGATCCTGCTGGAGAGTGGCAAGCAACTCTTTGAGCTGACGGTGGAGGGTGATCACCATCATCACATCATCTGCCGCAGTTGCCACCGCACGCTCAGGTTGGAACTTTGCTTCGGTGGGGAACTGGAGCGCTATGCCTCAAGTCGCGGTTTTAAGCAGTTGGAGCATAAGATCGAGGTGTTTGGGTTGTGCGAGACCTGCTCGGAGGACTGATGCACAGTCTGAAAAGTCCGGTGTCATTATCGGGAGGGCGAACGTCCCCGTGAGCCGCGTCGCGACCGAGCGTGTGAGACTGTCTGCGGATTGTCCCGTCGCTGAGTCGGTAATCTTCGCTGTCATGGTGTCGCGTTTGTCCATGCGTTGACTTAACTTTGCCGCCGTTGCACGGCTCGCGGGGACGCTCGCCCTCCCTTTCAAGAAATCTTGCCCGGTCTTCCCGCCAAACCATCGGCGGGCGTTTTCAAGACCCCACCTTTTTCTATCGTGACCGAGGGCGTTGACGGAAAAAGATTTTATTGCAACATCTTTGCATTCTCGCATTGAAAAAATGCTTTTTCTCGAATACGGCTATCTCACATGACCAAGACGAACAAAATTCTCCGCACCAAACTGCGCCGTGGGTTTACCCTGGTTGAGCTGCTGATGGTGATTGCGATCGTCGGGATTCTGGCGGCGATTATTATTCCGTCGACGCAAGCCGTCCGCGCGGCAGCCGTCAGAACGCAATGCATCTCCAACATGCGCCAAATTGGTGTTGCGGTGCAAATGTATGCCAATGAGCACGGGGGTCGTTTGCCTAAAATCGCCCACGGCAACGCCGCGAGCGAGTCGTGGATTTTCACTTTATCCCGCTATCTCGGTGATGTTGACGAGGTGCGGGTCTCACCTGCCGACCCTCAGGCCGAGAATAAGCGCAGAAGCTCGTCGGCGACGACCTACATTTTAAACGATCTTGTTTTCCTGGAAGAGAGAGACCGCCTTACCGGTCGGACGGTGGGACCTCCGCCCAATCTCTTTCAACTGAAGAATCCGTCCCGCACTATCCTGGCATTCACCGGACCAGTGCGGGACGATCCCAATCAAACCAGCTTCTCGGCCACCAACGACCACACGCACGCTGGCCGCTGGAACAGTTGGGCTCGAGTGAGCAACGACATTTCGCCCGACTTGCATCGTAGCGGCTCGCAGGCTGCTGACCGGACCAGAGGCTCCTCGAACTATCTGTTTGCGGACGGCCGCGTGGAAAACTTCCAGGCGCAAGAGGTCAAGGACTGGGTCGATGCCGGGATCAATATCGCGGACCCCAAAGGCTTTACCCCCAATTAAAAGATGAAGGCATCGCTCACTCAATCACTTCGAATCGGCGCACTCGCTTTGTTCGGCTCGGCCTCGTTTGCGGCAGCACAACCGCTGCAATGGGAGGGGTATAATGTATTCACCAATGAAGAGGTGGAAATCAACGTTGGCTTCGATCCGACTACCAGCACCACTTTTACCTCCCTGGTCGTAGATGAGAATACCAACAACGATTTCCCGGCAGATGAAAGCCTCCTCTGGATTCGGGAAAACCATGAGGATACGATTCCAGAGGAGGGGATTCCGGAAACGTATAGCGCCCTCGGAGAGCCAGGAGACAAATACTATTTCCTGCCGGGCCTTTCCCCCTTTCCCGATGAGATTTACCATGGCTTCGCGGCCTATTCGGTCAACTCGGGTCAGCTGGAGTCCCCGTTTGCATTGGAGCTGACGGATTTTGCGGGGCCGGGCAACGTTTTGATATGGAGCAATTTTGATGAGCCGCCAATCATCGACAGCACCCGCTCCCCCGGCAGCTATGGCGCGATCAGCATGGTGCCGGATGATCACCTGCATCGTAACTGGGGCTTCACGGAGCGGGGTATCTACCGCCTCACCTTTGCGGTGTCGGCGAATCTTTTCGGCACTTCGGACCCAGCGCCCAGCGTGCCCTCCGACTACCTGTATTTGATCGATCCCTATCCGCACCACTGGTGGCAGGTCCGTCATTTTGGCAGCAACGCGGTGGAACCTGCGGCGGCGCTGGATGCTCCCACTGCGGCACCCGGCATCCCGAATTTGTTCGCCTATGCTTTCGGTCTCGAGCCGGCAAATCCCTCGCCGGCCGACCTGCCGCAAATGGTGCTGGAGCAGGTGGGCCCGGATAGACATGCGGCGTTGCAAGTGCGCATGCCGGGGGGCGAGCCTGAGCGTGACGACCGCTCGGATCTCATCTACCAGGTCGAAGCGACCAGCGATTTGAGCGGCACATGGGATGTGCTGGTGGCGGGCGAAGACTATACCTGGCAGGTTGCGGGCTTGGATCATGACGACACGCCCCTGATGCGCGCCGTCTTGGCGGACACGGTCGACAGTACCCCGGCGCGCTTCCTGCGGTTGCGCCTTATTTTGGTCACGGATTAAAGGAAAGCGGCACGCGCCCCGGCCAACAACGCCAGTCGGCTCCCTCGTCTCGGAGCAAAGACTGCGGGATGTGGCGCGACATTCTGAGGTCTAGCCTCCGCGCCCGCGGGTTGGCGACGCCCCAGTCGATCAGCGCCAGCGCAGCCCCTGCCCGATGCTGGTTCAATTCCGCTCTGGTGCGTGCCCATGCCGCAAAGGCCGGTCCTTGCAGATAATGGAAGTCCGGCGGGGGAGCCACCCGATCGCGCGAGGCGACCCGCTCCAGATAGACATTATTCAAGGTGTTGATCGGGCCGCTGGCGGGCGCTTCACCCGAGCGTCCGAGGTAGAGCATGCGCATGCCATCGACCTGTCGCAGCAGCGGGTCCTGTAACCGTGGTCGCTCTGCCGCTACCCGCTCAGCGACTACCTCCCAGTCCAGCTCACGCTCGTTCCAACCCACCAGCGCGAGCATTGGAAAGCTGCTCTCAAAGCCACCGATGAACCAATCCACTTCGGGAAAAGCCGTCTGAAAGGTGGCCTCGATGCAGTTCAGATGCGCCTGGCTGAGTTGAAACAGCGGGAGCCACTGCACGAAAACACCGCCCGGTCGCAAGGCCCGCCGCACCGAGGCAAAATGCTCCCGCGTGTAGAGCCGCCCGGTGCCGGGGCCCCAGGGCAGGAACAGATCCCCAATCACCACATCATAGCCACCCGGCTGCGCCACCATCCCCAGACGCGCATCCTCCACCCGTAAGGTAAAGCGCTCATCCTCAAACAGCGGGCCGGACAGCTCCTCGAAAAACAACTGCGCCGCCTCCACCACCAAGGGTGAAATCTCATAAGCGGAGAACTGCTCAACCGCCTCATGCTGCGTGGCAGCAAACGGTGTGCTGCCAGTGGCCATGCCCAAAAATGCCACCCGCTCCGGGGCCGGGTGCAACAGCAGCGGCAAGTGCCCCTGCCGCTCCTGATCGAAACGCGCACTCACCGTGCCGAGGAAATATTGATTGGAGACTAAAATACCCCGCCCGATCTGGGGGCCCTCCATCACAGCGACCGTGCCATCCGCTCCGCTGCGGGTCCATAGCAGTGAAAAGGGCAAGGCCGGATTCACCACTGGCAGGCGCGGGCTGAGGCTCAAGGCAATGGCCCCCACCAGTCCGAACCCGACCGCCTGTGGCATCCAGCTGTGTCCATCGCGGGTGCGTATGAGCAGTGCCACCCCCAGATAGCCCACCCCGATTAAGCCGACCGCACCATGCAGCCCCAGCGCGGGCATCAACACCCGGTAGGCACATTCCGCACCCAGAAAGCCACCCAGTCCATTCGCGGCCAGCAGCCAGCCCCAGGCTTGGGCGCCACCCCCGGAAGCCCGGGCCCAGAGCACTGAGAGCAACGGGAAGATAAAGCCCGCAAAAAACAAGGCGGGGCCGAAGCCCACAAAAAAGAGCGCGACCAGTTTGATCCAAAAAGAAGCAAAGTCCGGCATCGGCGGCAACCCACCCGAGACGCGCGCCGCGTAGAGGAAGACCGCCGAGCTCACCACCGTCGCCCAGCCACTCAGCGCCAGAAAGAAGGGCAGCCAGCGCTCGATGCGCCGCACCCGGATGGCAGCCAGCGCCGATAGCCCCAGCATCAGAATGACCCCGATCAACAAAATCGCCGGCGCATGAAAGGAAAGCGGTGCCACCAGCAGCGTGATCTCCAGTGCCACCACTTCATAGGCGAGCACGGCGAAACCCGAGAAAAAGGACAAGCCCAGCAGCAGCCTCAACTCGGGCGTGAATTGAATTGCTGCTGCGGCGCCATCCTCGCGGCTCAGCAACGCTGGTGCCAACGCCACCGCGCCACGCTTCCGGTCCAGCCACAGCAAGCCCAGAACTGCCAGACCATGCAGCCCGCACAGCAGAAAAAAAGCACCCTGCACACCCAGTGCCTCCAGTGCCCACAGGCTGATCAGGCAGAGCCCCAGCACGCCGCCGAGGGTGTTGACGCCGTAGAGCCAGAGCAGCCGACTCTTTTTGGCCGCTCCATCCGAGACGTGGAACACGCCCCGACACAAGGTGGGCAGGAACCAGCCCATGATGAAGGCTGGGGGCCCCACGCCCAGCACCGAGGCGAGCGTCTTAAGGGTCGCGCCCGGCCAGCCCAGTGCCCGCTCCGGCCCCAGGGCCACCCATGCCGCTTCGAGTGCGGCGGGCAAAAATAAGAAAGGCAGCAGTGCCAGCAGCGTGAGCGCCTCCAGACCCGCCAGCAGCCGAAACGGTCGCCGCACGCGCCCCGCCCGCCAGGCCGCCGCCGCCGCTCCCAGGGCCAACCCCAGGAAAAAGCAACCCAGGACCCGCGAGACCGACTCCGAGGTGCCGCCCAGCACATCGACCATACGCCGAGTCCACAGTAGTTGGTGCCCGAGCGCCGTGGCCCCGCTGAGGGCGCACAGCAGAAAAATCAGCACGCCCGGCTGCCGGATGGGTGCGGCGGCCTCCGAAGCGGCGGGAGCGGCATGCTCGGTATGTGTGGTCATGGTGTGGTGGTTTTAATAGTGTATATCAGCGTTTCGCAAAAATTTTTGTGAACATTCATCTTGAAGGTTTCATCAAGCGAAGCCCAGTAGTCGCGGTGATTCATCCCGCGACCGAACGGCTTGTGGTGATCGGTCAGCGCGAAAAACTTCAAAACCGCCAAGCACGCTCACGCCCAGCAAAACGCTCG
>PXBU01000138.1 GCA_003566795.1 Puniceicoccaceae bacterium
AAAATTGAGCATAGTCGCGGCTACGAAGCCGTCATCGCGATCTCCGGATCCATCAATCTCTATGGCTTGGCGGAGCATATTATTGATACTGTCGGATTCGATCTCGATCACGCCTTCGGATAATACCCGGGCGGAGAAAACGAGTATGCCCGTAACTAGCAACGACACCGATTATGAGGTCACCATCAATCGTTACGCCATCCCCGAGGGCGTCGACGAGCGCATCTAAGCCTCCGGCCAGCGCACTCTCACCTGCGGTAAGTGCTCAAAGTGCTTGTCGCAGGTGAGCAGCACGCAACCTTTCTGGATGCTGGCTGCCGCAATCCAAATATCATTGATCGGAATGGGAGTGCCTCGCTGCTTCAGATAGAATTTTAATTCCGCATAAACTGCGCTGACGGCCGCATCCACATCAATAATCTGCACGACAGGAGAGCGCATGATTTCGGCCAACACACGTTCGTTCTCTTCAAGCTGCGATCCCCCGAGAAATCCCTCGCGCAACTCTCCCAAGACCACCGCAGGTATAAAAACCTTCTCCGCTGTTGCGATCCACTCAACCCACCGTTTCCCGCGAGTCCAATCCGAGTAGGCGTTGGTATCCAAGCAAATCTTCACGACCAGTCATCCGGATGGATTTCATTCAAATCTTCGTTCAAAAATTTTTCCCACCGGGTCTCTTCGTCGGCCGATCCAAAATGCATCGTCCCGGCAAAGCGCTCCAGCCCGTTCGTTTTCTTTTTTCCTTCGACGCCCAAGCCTTGTTGGAGCGCATCAACCAACACTTGGTTCATGGATACGCCACGCGCGGCGGCATCCGCCTTCGCTTTCGCCACCCAGCTTTCTTCCACACGCCGTATCGTTACTTGAGTCATGCATGCAATCTTGCTTAAAAAGTGCATGCAGTCAAGTTTTAGAGAAAGTAAGCCTCGGCCTATTGCCACACATCCAAGCCCGCCTGCTCGCCCGCCACCTTCGCGGCGACCTCGATGCCTACCCGGCGTTTCTCGCTCGCTGAAGCGACCGAGAAACGCATTTACAATCTCGGAAATCACTGGCAAAAACGAGTCGAACACTTCGGCAAAAACAACGATTACAACGTCGAAGGCACTCTACTGGTTTAACCTGAGCATGACATCCGGGCCCGTCCGCGAACCCCAAGCCCACAAGATTCGCCCGCACAGTTCGCAAGCCCTCCAAGTAACTGGCTTTCAGCTCTTTGACAGTTTACATCAGAAAATTAAGAACAAAAGCGCTCAAAAAACATAGACCTACGCGCATTCGACCTCTTAAATAACACTGTGTTAAGCATTTCAGCTCTACGCAGTCGCCCCCCGTGCGGGGGCGCGGATTGAAACGCCGGATAAACAGTCACTGGAAAGGGAAATCTGTGCTGAAAGCTTGAGTCTCGCGCCGAAGTCCTCTTAGCCTGCAGCGATGCGAGCAGTGATCCAACGAGTGACCGCAGCGAGGGTGCGGACGGGTGACCAAGGGGTCGGGGCGATTGGCCCCGGGCTATTGATTTTTCTCGGTGTGGGCCGGGAGGACACTGAGGCGGACGCGGATTGGTTGGTGCGGCGGGTGCTGAAACTGCGGATCTTTGAGCGCGAGCCGGGGCGGATGGATGCCTCACTGGTGGACATCGGCGGGGAGGCGCTGGTGGTGAGCCAGTTTACCTTGTTCGGCAGCTTGAAAAAGGGCAATCGCCCCTCCTTCAACCGGGCCGCGCTGCCGGAGGCCGCCAAATCGCTCTATCAATATTTTACCGACCAGCTGGCGGATGCGTTGGGGCGTGCGGTGCCGACGGGGGCCTTTGGCGAACACATGTGCATCGATGCGCACAATGACGGGCCGGTCACCCTGGTGGTGGATACCCGTGATCGTGAGTTCTGAGCGGGCGAGATGGGTTGCAATCTGCGGCAGGTTTTGTCTGATAGGAGGCCTTGAAGACAATTTTCTACATCATCGTTCTGGCTGCTGCGGGTTTCGGCATCTGGTATCTGACTCTCCGAGATGCCGGATCGGGAGCGGCGACCACCGCCGCGCAACTTGACTTCACCGAGGTAAGCCGGGGTGAGATCGTCGAGAGCGTGCGTGCCACGGGGCGCCTGGGGCCCGTCGCGGAGGTGCAGGTGGGCAGTCAGATATCGGGCATTATCACCGAGCTGTTTGCCGACTTTAATTCGGAGGTCAAGGCGGGCCAGCTCATCGCGCAACTCGATCCCTCCACCTTCGAGGCCAATGTGGCACTCGCCCAGGCCGAGCTACAGAGTGCCGAGGCGGCACTGGTGCTGGCGCAGACCCGCAAAAGACGGGTGCGCCCGCTCTTCGACCAGGAGCACTTGCCCCAGTCTGCTTTGGACGAAGCCGTCGCCGAGCTGGCGCAGGCCGAGGCGCAGGTGGCGATCCGGCGCTCACAGCTGCGCCGCGCCGAGATCGAACTGGAGCGCTGCCGCATTCTCTCGCCTACCGATGGAATTGTCATTTCCCGCAATGTGGATGTGGGGCAGACGGTGGCGGCGAGTTTAAGTGCCCCGGTGCTGTTCGAAATTGCGGATGACCTGACCCACATGGAGATTATCGCCAACGTGCCGGAGGCGGATATCGGTGCGTTACGCGAGGGGCAAGCCGTTGAATTTCTGGTCGACGCCTACCGGCAGCGGCGCTTTGCGGGCGAGGTGGTGCAAATCCGCAACGCGCCGCAAGAGATCGATAACGTGGTCACTTACGATACCGTCATTGAAGTGGATAACAGTGAACTTTTGCTCAAGCCCGGCATGACGGCCGAGGTTTTCATTACCACCAACCGGGTGGATGATGTGGTGCGCGTGCGCAACACCGCCCTGCGGGCCCGCTTGCCCGATCATTTGCGCCCGTCCACGGAGCGCCCGGAAACGGTTGCCGAGTCGGCGCGTCCAGTTTTCGTACTAGGGGACAGCTCTGAGGTGGAGGTGCGCTGGATCGAGACCGGTATCACCGATGGATTTCACACCGAAGTGCGCGCTGGTCTCGAAGCGGGGATGAAATTGATCACCGGTTTTCGGCTGCGGGCGGATACCGGCGGTCGTAGCGGGTCGGTGCTAACCGGACAACAGGCAACTTTTTAGCTGTGAAGCAGCCAGCCACAGAGTCGCAAGCGACGAGCGTGATTGAACTGCGTGATATTCACAAAATTTACGCGACCGGTGGCGGTCAGCAGGTGCACGCCCTGCGCGGGGTCTCGCTGGATTTCCGAAACGGCGAATCCGTCGCGCTGATGGGCTCAAGTGGCTCCGGCAAGTCCACCATGATGAACTTGCTGGGTTGCCTCGACCGCCCCAGTTCCGGTCAGTTTTTACTGGATGGCATCGATGTGAGTGGGCTCCGCCGTGAGCAATTGGCGGACTTGCGCAATGAGCGACTCGGATTCGTGTTTCAGAACTTCAATCTGCTGGCCCGCACCTCGGCATTGGAAAATGTGGAGATGCCGATGCTCTACCACCGCGATTCCCTCAGCGGTAAACAGATGCGGCAGCGGGCGCTGGAAGCGCTGGACCGCGTCGGCGTGGCGGACCGGGCTGAGCACATGCCGAGCCAGCTCTCCGGCGGGCAGCAGCAACGGGTGGCGATCGCCCGTGCGCTGGTGAACCAGCCGCGTATTCTCCTGGCTGATGAGCCGACGGGGAATCTCGACTCCAGCACCACACTCGAGGTGATGCGACTTTTCCAGGAACTCATCACCGACGGGTTGACGGTGATCCTGGTGACGCACGAGCCGGAGCTCTGCCGCTTCCTGCGCCGCACGCTGGTGCTGCGGGACGGTCAAATCATTCAGGACAAGCGGCGCGACCAAGTGGAGAACGCGGAGCAGGCACGACAACAGTTGGCTGCACTCAAGCAGGCGGAAGAAGCGGAGGATGCGAAATGATGAAGCGTTTTTTCATCTTCATCATCGCCGCACGGGCGATCCGGCGCAACTTGATGCGCTCGCTGCTCACCACCCTCGGCATTGTCATCGGGGTAGCGTCCGTCATCACCATGGTTAGCATCGGCGAGGGAGCGCGGGCCGAAGTGGAGGCACAGGTGCAACGGCTGGGCCAAAACGTGATTCTGGTCTTTCCCGGCAGCCGCCAACTGGGAGGGGTCAGCATCGGCGGTGGCACCGCCAACACCCTGACGGTCGAAGACGCTGCGGCCCTGCGAGACGAAATCCCCGAGGTGATCGGTGCCAGCCCCGAGGTGCGTTCGCAGCGGCAGGTCGTCTATGGTAACCGTAATTGGTTTACCCGCATCTATGGCCAGTCGGCTGACTACCTGCGTATTCGACAATGGCCGCTGGAGGCGGGCCGGATGTTTACCGAGGAAGAGGTCTTTCAGGCCCGACAGGTCGCAGTGGTGGGCCAAACCATTGTGGAAGAGCTGTTTGAGGGCAGCGATCCAATCGGCGAAACCATTCGGGTGCGCGGCCTGCCGCTCACGGTGATCGGCGTGCTGGACCGCAAGGGCATGTCGCTAATGGGATCGGTGCAAGACGATATCATCATCGTCCCCTACACCACCGGCTTTCAAAAAATATCCGGACGCTCCCATGCCATGGTGATCAATGTGCAGGTTTTCGATGCGTCGGCGATGGATATAGCGCAGCTGAAAATCAAAGATCTTCTGCGCGAGCGGCACCGACTCGGGCCTGACCAGGAGGATGACTTTACCGTGCAGACTCAGGAGGAAATCGCGGCCGCGGCCACGCAGACCTCCCGCGTGATGACCCTCCTGCTCGCTTCCATCGCGGGGGTCTCCATGCTGGTCGGCGGCATCGGAATCATGAACATTATGCTGGTCAGCGTGACGGAGCGGACCCGCGAGATCGGGCTGCGCCTGGCCATCGGTGCGCACGGCAAGCATATCCTGCAGCAGTTTTTGGTGGAATCGGTCTTTCTCAGCGTGCTCGGCGGGCTGTTGGGCATTTTCCTCGGCGCGGTCGCGACTGAACTGGTGGGGCGCCACGGCGGATTCCCCGTTGTGCTTTCCGAACTCGCAGTCGTCGGGGCCTTTACCATATCGGCGCTGGTCGGCATCACCTTCGGGTTTTTCCCCGCGCTCAAGGCCTCCCGCATGGACCCGATCGATGCCCTGCGTCACGAGTAAGGAAGTTGATTTTTAACATTGCCGTCACATGGCCGCGGCGTTTTTTGAGGAGGCTTAAAACTTAGCCTAAACAACCTCCCGCTCATGCTCTCCACCCTTTTAGCGATTTTCGGCAGCCTTGGACTCTTCCTGTTTGGGATGAAGGTAATGAGCGAGGGCCTGCAGAAGGTTTCAGGCGAGGGCCTGCGGGGCTTGGTGGCGAATATGACGCGTAACCGCTTCGCTGGCATCGTCAGCGGCACAATCATGACCACGCTGGTGCAGTCGTCGAGCGCGACCACTGTCATGATCGTAGGCTTTGTGAATGCCAAGCTGCTAACGCTGCGGCAGTCCATTGGTATGCTGATGGGGGCCAACCTTGGCACCACCAGCACCTTCTGGATGATCGCCTTTGTCGGCTTCAAGTTTAATCTCAGTGCCTTCGCCCTCCCCTGCGTCGGGATCGGTGTCGCCATGATTTTCTTCCGCCAGTCCAAGACCCGCGACAGCGGCGAGGCATTTATCGGCTTTGGCCTGCTCATTCTCGGACTGGAGTTCCTGAAGGACAGCGTGCCGGATGTGGAATCGAACCCGGAAATGTTTCGCTTTTTGGCCGATTGGAGCGGCATGGGCATGGGCTCCGTGCTGATTTTTATGGTGTTCGGCATCTTCCTGACTGTCATGGTGCAGTCCTCTTCCGTGGCGGGTGCGATCACGCTCACCCTGGCTGCCAAGGGCTGGATCGGCTACGAAGACGCGGCAGCCATCGTGCTGGGGGAAAATATTGGCACCACGATCACGGCCAACATCGCCGCACTTGCCGGCGGCACTGAATCGAAGCGCACCGCGCGCGCGCACTTTCTTTTCAATGTCTTCGGGGTGTGCTGGATGCTTCTGGTATTTTCCCCTTTCATCGCCTTGGTGGCCTGGCTGGTGCCGGGCGATCCAAACGTTCCGGCCCACATGGTCTTCCACCTGGCACTCTTCCATACCCTCTTCAACCTGCTGAATACCGGCGTGCTGGTCGGGTTTGTGGATAAGCTCACTTTTGTAGCGACCTTGATGGTGCGCGAGAAGAAGGGACGCGCAGAACCACTGGACGGCGAGCACCTGCAGTTCCGAGCGGCTAATCTGCCGCAGACCGGTGAAATTAACCTGATGGAGGCAGAGAAGGAAATTCGCAACATGGCCGAGCTCACCCGTGCCATGTTCCGGGGTTTCAACGAGGTCTATGAGAACCCGGATATTGATATGGGTTATCGCGTTAAGGAGTTGAAGGCGATGGAGGAGCGAAGCGACCGCCTGGCATTCGACATCACCCAGTATCTCATTTACTGCACCTCCTCCAAACTCAGTCAGGAACGCCTCAATCAGGTCACAGTCATGCTGCGCGTCATCTCCG
>PXBU01000117.1 GCA_003566795.1 Puniceicoccaceae bacterium
AAAGGAGAGAAGAAGAGTGTCATTCTAAATATCTCTGACTATCAATCCCTTATGGAGGACCTTGAGGATCTCGCTGCTTGTGCGGAACGAAGGAACGAAGGAACCATACCTCACGAAGATTTCGTCAGAGAATTGAAAAAAAATGGCTTGCTATAACATCGAGTGGCGCCCCTCGACAAAGAAAGACCTCAAAAGGATATCGAAAGCCGAGGTCTACAGAATCATCCAGGCAGTCGAAGGCTTATCCAATCAACCTAGACCACCGGGCTCGACGAAACTTTCAAGCAGTGACTCAACTTATCGAATTCGCATTGGGAATTACCGAGTCATCTACGAAATTCACGATGAGGTCATTTTAATCGAGGTTGTCAAAGTTGGGCATCGCAAGGATGTCTACAGAAAATGAGGTGAATCGGGTAGCGAGGGGGCATTAACTCTCGCCGCCCCCACATCACCCCCGATTCGTTGCACTCATTTCCCTTCGGCGGGACTCAGAAGTGTGTTGTGCCAGCTCACCACGACACGTCGGCCTTCTATGCGATTCTTGTCCATCAGCTCACAGGTTGTTCTGCTGGCACTACGCTGGCGAGTGTCGTCACTTCGTTCCTCGGTACCCATAGCCTTCCTTCAGACCCAACCTCGCGGTTACGCCCGTGGCCCCTAGTAATAGTTCTTTCGAACGATTATCCGGATCACTGGACGCAAGGCGATGATCTTGAAGACCTTAAAGCGCATCTCCGGGATTTATATCACGAATTCACCACTCACGACCTTCCTGGTATTGAAGGAAGACCGGAGATTAGACTCTCGCCTTGTCTCCGTATTTGAAACGCACCCAGAGTTCCCACATTGAGGGCGCCTTGTTGGGAAAAGAATAATTTCCCACAAGCCCTGCGGGATAGAAAAAGGCCCGCTTCCGAGGTGGAAGCGGGCCTTTGGGAAAAGGTGTGAATGGCGTCTATCTACGCGCCGATCTGGAAGCGGGCGAAGCGCCGGATGACCATATTTTCGCCCATCTTGGCGATATTCTCGGTCAAAACCTGCTGGATCGTCTTGTCCGGATCTTTTACGTAAGCCTGCTCCAATAGGCAGTTTTCACTGAGATATTTATTAAGCTTACCTTCGACAATCTTCTCGACGGCTTGCGCGGGCTTGCCTTCGGCCTGCCCCTCTGCCACTTTTTTCTCCGCTTCAAGTATAGCGGGGTCGATCTCCTCACGGGAGACGCAGACTGGGCTGGCGGCGGCGATATGCATGGCAATATCACGGACGAACTTTTTGAAGTCGTCGGTCTTCGCCACGAAGTCAGACTCGCAGTTGATTTCACACAGCACGCCAACTTTGCCACCGAGGTGGATGTAAGAATCGATCAGCCCCTCTGAGGCCTCGCGGTTGGCCTTCTTAGCCGCTTTGGCGACACCGCGTTTACGCAGTAACTCGATCGCGGCATCGAAATCACCTTCGGCTTCGACCAGTGCCTTTTTACAATCCATGAGGCCGGCACCAGTGCTCTCGCGGAGCTCGCCAACCATTTTTGCATTAATTTGAACGCTCATTTTTGATTACTTTTTGTTTTTAAAATTTATTTTTCTTTGCTGCTCTCGATCGGTGCTGGAGCGGCATCATTGTCCGCAGCGGGCTTGGCTTCCTCATCCTCACCGTAACCGGCAGGTAGAGTCACTTCCACATCCTCTTGCTGCTCGAAGACTTGTTCGCGCACAATCGGGCCCGCACTTTTCTGGACTTTTTTGGCCTCACGTTTGGCCAGGCCCTCTTGAATCGCTTCCATGACGGTTTCGACGATAATGCGAATCGACTTCACTGCGTCGTCGTTACCGGGAATCGGGTAATCCAGCACGGTCGGATCGGAATTGGTATCCACCAGGCCAAAGACCGGAATACCGAGTCGATTCGCTTCAGCGACGGCAATCTCTTCGTTTTTGGTATCGATCACAAAGACGGCTGCCGGCAATTCTTCAATTTCCAGAATGCCCTCAAAGTTGCGATTCATGCGGCTCATTTGGCGACGAATGGCGGCCTCTTCTTTACCGGGAAGCTTATCCAGCTCGCCTTCCTGGTCCATCTTCAGGAACTTGCGGTATTTCACGAGCGAGGACTTGATAGTCGCAAAATTGGTAAGACCTCCACCCATCCAGCGGTTGACGCAGAAAGGCATTTGGCAGGCAGTTGCGGCTTCGCGGACAATTTCCTGTGCCTGCTTTTTAGTGCCGATGAAGAGCACGAGTTTACCCGAGGCAACGATCTCCTCGATTTTTTCGCAGGACTTTTCCAGGCATGCGTGCGTTTTCTCCAAATCGATAATGGAAATTCCATTGCGATTATCGTAGACGAAGGGCTTGGACTTCGGATTCCAGCGACGGAGTTGGTGGCCGAAGTGGACGCCTGCTTCGAGTAGGTCTTGTGGTGTCGTATTCATTTTCTGTTCAAAGCCCTGGGCACATCACCCGGGGAGAAACGATGTTTCTTTTAACTCTTATGGTTCGTGTGGTTAACGTTGATTTTAGCCGTATTTGGCACTTTTCCAGCATCCCAGTGATGCAGGAAAGCGCAGAGGGATACCAGTAGTTAAAGGCAAGGCAAGCGAAAAGATAGAAGAATCGCAGGCGCGGCCAAACCTAGCTTGGCCCGATTTTCACTGAACGCCGGGCTCAATGTGGATCGGGATGGATGTCGCGATGCGCTTCGCGAGGTTCCAGGTGAGTGGTCACCCGACTCTGCTGCGGAAGCGCCGCATTCAGCTTACGCTCTACCGCAGTCGCTCGTTTGTGCGCATCTCGAATTGAAAGCTGGTCGGGAAAAAGCAGGTGGAGATCCACCCAATAGCCACCATTGCCCAAACTGCGGTGGCGCAAGGCGTGGTAGCCAATCCCCTCTTTGGCAGCCACCTCATCCAGCGCTTCCTCCAGGATCTTCTGAATTTCGGGATTCGCCTCATCCATCAGGCCGGCGACACTGCGCCGGATCAAACCGTATCCGGAGACGAGAATATTGACCGCAACCAGAATCGCCAGAATCGGATCCCAGGGCAGCCAACCCGTCAACAAAATCAGGCCCAATGCCACAATCACACCGAGACTGGTCCAGGCATCGGTCAGGACGTGCTTGCCATTGGCTTCCAAAATGATCGAACCGCTGCGCTTGCCCAACAGCACCAGATAAACACCCAGCACGCCGTTGATTAAGATGGTCACAGCAGTCAACCCAACCCCCAGGCCCAAATTCTCCAAATGTAAACCTGCCATCCACTTGGAAATGGCATCGTAGATAATAAACAGCGCGGCTATGATGATCAGTGTGCCTTCAACTCCGGCCGAAAAGAAACCAATCTTGGCATGTCCATAAGGATGCGATGGGTCTGGCGGTTTCTGCGACAAGCGCAAACTGAAAGAGGCAAAGCCTACCGCCACCACGTGCACAATCGTCTCCACCGAATCCGCAAAAATCGCCGCCGATCCAGTCATCCAATACGCACCGAACTTAAGCGCGAGCATCAAAAAGCCTACCGCGAGAGATAGGTTCATCGCCCGCAGCATTAAACGCCGCTCGCGGACGCTGGTGACAATTGTGTCCATCTTTCAATTTTCTCCCGTAGAACAAGGACTGTCCAACAGATAAGCGCTCTTTCTTTTGTTAAGTTATTTATTTTTTAAATTAACATTTGCTTTATATGTGGCTGTTTGTTTTCGCTGGCTTATGCAAACAACCAATCATCTGCTGCGGCTGGCAGTGCTCTTTTCTCTTCTTCCGGCGGCTCTGCGGGCGGCGGAAGCGCCTGTTAGCGAGGCTTCCATCGAGTTGCCCACACTAGTGCTGCAGACACAGGAGACTGCTAACGAGCGCTCGGCCACGACCTATACCACCCCGATCTCCACGCTGGAGTTTGACCCACGGGTCGATATGCAGTCCCGCAACATGGCGGAAGCGCAGGGCGATATCGTGATCCGGGGTGGCATCTTTGAAGGCACCGGCATCCGCGTCGGCAGTGCGACGCTGATCGATCCGCAGACAGGCCACTATTTCGCGGAGCTGCCCATCGGCCCCGAGATGCTCGAACCCTATCAGGTGCTGACGGGTGCCGACAATGCGCTTTACGGCTTTAACAGCACCGCCGGCACCATCAGCTATGGCTGGTCGGAGATCGGGAATGGTGGCAGTGCCACAGCCGGAGGCGGCACGAACAAGCTAAATTTCCAGCGCCTGCACCATGGCTGGACGACCCCGCTGGGCGAATCCGGCAAATGGAAACTTGGCGTCGAAGCGGAATATTCCCGCTCCGAGAGCGACGGCACGATCCAATTCGGGGACCACGATTTCAATCGAAGTTCGGGGCGGGGGCAATTGGTGGGCCCGAATTCACAGACCGACCTTTTCGCCGGTTACCAGGAGAAGTTTTTCGGTTGGTTCGGTATGTATACGGGCGATGCATTCGCCGCCTTTGATCCATTTGAGACGGAGAACCTGAAGACGCGTCTCTTCTTACTCAATCACCGCCAGCGCTACGGCGATGCGAGCTGGTTTGAGGCGACGACCTACTTTCGCCGACACTCGGATCATTACATCTTCAACCGCTTCAATCCGAATGATGATTTTATTCATGAAACCAAAGTCCACTCCCTGGGATTCTCCGGACAGCACGCTTTCGATGAAGCCTTCGCGCTCAACTACGCCGGCCAGCTGGCGGCCGACCGCATCGAATCCACCAACCTCGAAAACAACTTCACCTCACGCAGCTACTTCAAGTTGAGCCTGTTGCCACAATATCAATTCCGACTCAATGCGAATGACACCCTCACCTTCCGCGCTGGTGCGAGTTTTGACGATACCAACCGCAATTCCTCTGAAGTCTCTGCGATCGCCGATGTCGCCTGGGAGCGGATCGAGCGCAACGGTCGCTCGCAACGACTCTACCTGGCTTACGCCGAAAGCAGCCAAGTGACCGGCTACACGGCCATCGGCGGGGCCCCAGCAGGCCTTTTCGCCAGCAACCCCGACCTCGGCACCGAAACCAGCCAGAACCTTGAACTCGGCGGCACGCTCAAGCAGGCCACCTGGGGCTTACATGCCGCCCTCTTCTACCGCTGGGATAACGATCTGACCGACTGGACCTTTGATAGCACCAACGCCGCGGCGCGCACCGCCAATCCGGTCGACCTCGAAACGCTGGGATTGGAGATCATTGGCACCCGGCATTGGGGGAATATTGAATGGATCGGCAGCTATACTTACCTCCATAAAGACGAAAGCTATCAGCAAGCGGGCGTCGATGCCAGTTTCTATGCGCTCAATTATGCCAAGCACCGCATCACACTCGGCGGCATCTGGCGGCCCATCGACTGGCTGGAGCTACGGGTCGATAATGAGTGGCGCCGCCAAAGAAAGAACCAGCTGCGCAACAGTGATGATGCGGCACTCTTCACCCACATCGGCGTCAGCTTCTACCCACCCCAGGTCGAAAACCTGGAAATCTTCCTGGCCGGTGAAAACATCTGGCAAGAAGATTTCGAGGATCTGCCCGGCACGCCCGGTCGCGGGCGCCAATACTCCGGCGGGGTGCGCTACAGCTGGTAAGCCATGCCCTTTCTCCTCATAACCACTCTGATCTGGGCCTTTTCCTTTGGGCTGATCGGCAACGTGCTGTATGGCCTGGACCCGCTGATGGTGGGCGCGGCACGCATGCTCGTAGCCCTGCTGATCTTCTTACCCCTGCTGCGCCCGCGCCGGGTTTCGGTGAGTGCGCGCTACCAACTGGCGGCGATCGGTGCCGTGCAGTTTGGGGTGATGTATCTCTGCTATATGTCAGCCTTCCGCTACCTCCCGTCACACCAGGTCGCGCTGTTTTCGGTGCTGACACCCGTCTATGTGGTACTGATCCACGACCTGCGGCAGCGTCGTTTCCATCCGCGCTATCTGCTGGCCGCAGTGCTCTCGGTCTGCGGAGCGGCGGCGATCAAAGCCCAAGGCGGACCTGCCGGCTCGATTTGGATCGGCTTCCTGCTAATGCAACTCTCCGGCCTCGCCTTCGCCTTCGGCCAGGTAGCCTATCGGGATTGGAAACGCGCGCACCCAGCCACCCGCGACAGCGAGATCTTTGGCTTCCTCTACGCGGGTGGGGCCCTGGCCGCATTGCTCGCTGCACTGCTATTCACGCCCGCGCCCGGCGACTTTCTTACCGTCAGTACGACGCAGCTGGGAGTGATCCTCTACCTGGGCATCGTCGCTTCGGGACTAGGCTTTTTTCTCTGGAACAAAGGCGCGGCACAGTGCAGCCCCGGCGCCCTGGCAGCGAGCAACAACCTGGTGGTGCCCACGGCCATGTTCGCCTCACTCTTCATCTTCGGCGAGATCGACGACGCTGCAGCCACCGAACTGACACGGCTGCTCATCGGCACCACCCTGATCGGCACCGCCGTGTGGATCGG
>PXBU01000280.1 GCA_003566795.1 Puniceicoccaceae bacterium
CTATTTACCGATCTGTCAAGAACGGTTAAAAGTGAATCGCTTACGAACGACGGAAAATATGCCATGCGGACGCGTTCATTTTCCACAACCGCTCCTGCGTCGCTAGGGGGGGAGGGGAGGGAGGGTTTATTGTTTGTTGTTGCTTGACACCGTATTCAATGTGCTCCATTTTTGTAGCATAATGAAAACGGCAAGCGTCAGAGATTTGAGAAATCGCTACACCCGCTTATTGGGCTGGATTGGCGCGGGAGAGGAGGTTGTTATTACGCGGCGTGGCAGGGCGGTGGCGCGGCTTATTCCCGAAGAGGATTTGTCGGCTCAGCAAGTGGATTGGTCCAAAAGTCCTGCGGTGAGGCGTGATCGTTCTCAAGCCCGGGTGCTCTCTGCCGGGGAGTCGGCGGAGATAATTCGTGAAGCGTCGGGGCGATGGTAATTTGTGCGGATACCAGTTTCCTATTTTCACTCTATTGCAATGATGCTCACAGTGCGACCGCTCTGGACTGGATGCGGTCTCAAAGGGTGCCGCTGGTGCTCACGGCTTTTAGTGAATATGAGTTGGCGAATGCCCTGCGTTTTGCCGAGTTCCGCCAGCTGATCGAGCCCGGTTGTGCGGCCATGTTTTTAGCCGATTTCGCGGCAGATCGTGACAGCGGTCGAATACAAGTTCGAATCTGTAATTTAGCCGAGGTGGTGGACGAGGCAAAACGACTCTCGGCCTTGCATACGCTGGACGGAGGGCACCGAAGTTTCGACATTCTCCATGTCGCGTCAGCACTGTTGCTGAAGGGGCTTCGTTTTCTTACCTTTGATAAAAACCAGAAGAAACTCGCCGAGATTGTGGGTCTGACTGTTCCGATTTGAGGCACTAAGAGAACTCTCCTACGGCACTACTTGCCATCTAAATTTCGTAAGTCGTCAGGGGCTCCGGATTGAGGATCGCCGTCTGCTGCATGCGTTCGGCCAACTCGGTTTCGAACCATGCGCGGGCGTCGTTGTCGCCGTGGGTCAGCACGATTGAACGCGGCTCGACGGATTCGGCATATTCAATCAATTCATGCCGGTCCGCGTGGCCACTCAGATCGAAGCGGTCGATGGAGGCCCGCTTGGGTGCGCTGTAATCCAGCACATCGAAGTAAAACCGATCCTCGCCGTCGGCTGCCAGTAGTTGCCCGCCCGCCGTATCCGGGTCACAGTAGCCGACAAAACATATCCCGTTGTTCGGGTGGGGCAGCAGCGAGGCCGCGACATGATAGGAGGGCGTGTGTGCCACCATCATGCCACTGCTCACCACGTAGATGCCTTTTTTAGTCAGGTCCCGCCCCGGTCGCATCTGAGGCTCCAGCGGCTTGACCTGCATTCTTTTCAACATGGAAAGATCGAAATCAATCAATCGCGTGCGGCGGCGGATTTGATCGAAGTAGTTGCAAATATCCATGCCCAGCCCTGCGGCGTAGATCGGCGATTCCGGCAGGCGTCCAAAATTGCGGGCCTCGTAAATGAGCTTAAAAACTTCCTGCATACGCCCAAGGGCAAAAACCGGGATCAGGCAACTGCCCCCGCGCTCCAGCACCTTGCCAATTTGGTCGATGAGTCGGTCCACCTCCGAGCTGCGGCTGCGGCCGGACTCCCGGTTTTTGGCCCCCCGGGTGGTTTCAAGGACCAGCGTGTCCACCGGTCCGCGCGGCAGGTGGGCACCGGGGAGGGTGCGCTGCGCGTCGAAGAGCACGTCTCCGGAAAAAACAATGCGACGGTGCTTATAGATCAGCTCAACAGCAGCCGCTCCGGCAACATGACCCGCCGGGTGCAGGATGACTTCGATCTGCTCTTTGCCCTTCAGGTAGATTTCGCCCTTTTCGAAGCGCTGCACCGAGAATTGCTTGCTGAGCTGAGCGACATTTCGGTGTGTAAAGAGCGGGTATTCGCCAATCCCGTGCTCCTCGCGCTGGCGTTTCATCACATTGATCGAGTTGCGCAGCATTCTGGGTGCGAGTGACTCATTCGGGGCCGATGTGATGACGGGCGTCTGCGGGTTGTGTGCGGTGACGATCGGGAGCGAGCCCAGGTGATCCAGGTGACAGTGCGTCAGTATGATCAGATCCAGATCGACGCTCTCGATGGGTTCAAAATCGGGCAGGGCATCATAGCCCATCTGCTTGGGATGCAGGCCAGCATCGATCAGAATTTTAAAGGGGCCAATTTCAACGAAGATCGAATTCGCTCCGATTTCGCCGTGGCGGTTGAGGTCAGTCAGTTGCATAGAAACTGGAGTCTTCCGTGGTTTATTTTGACGGGGGAAGCGCCGCCGTCTCTGCCGGTGGTATCCATTAGCCGGTTATTTGATAGCGCGAAAACTCAGCGAGGAGCCGGTCGGGCACGGAACCCGCGACGTAGGTGCCCTCATCGCGCACCTCCTCCCGGCGCACGCCGCCCTCGCGGTGGAGCCGGGCGACGAGGTCGTAGCGGTCGTGCGGGATGAGTAATTTAAGCTGCGCAAATTCTTCTTCGATGATGGCTTCCATTCGATTCAAGAGCAGCTCGATGCCTTCACCGCTGTGGGCACTGATAAAGCAAGCATCGGGAAACTTGAGGGCAAGTTCGTGGCGCGTCGCCTCATCCCACAGCGCGTCGATTTTATTAAACACAGTGATGATTTTCTTATCCGCTGCGCCGAGCTCAGCCAGCACCGTGAGCGTCGTCTCGGCATGCGCTTCGACTTCAGGGCTGTTAACGTCGAGCACGTGAATCAAAAAGTTGGATACGATGGCTTCCTCGAGTGTGGCCTTGAAAGCGTCGACCAGGCGGTGGGGCAGATTGCGGACGAAGCCGACGGTGTCGGTGACCACCAGCGGCTGACCGCTGGGCAGGGGGCAGCGGCGCGAAGTCGGATCGAGCGTGGCGAAGAGTTTATCCTCCACCAGAATGTGGGAATTCGTCAGCTTATTCAGCAGCGATGATTTGCCGGCATTGGTGTAGCCGACGATGGCGCAGGTCGGCACCGGCACATTCATGCGCTTTTTACGCTGCACCTCACGGTGCTGGATGACGCTTTCCAGCTCACGTTTGACGCGCGCGATCTGGGTGCGGACCATCCGCTGGTCGAGTTCCAGCTGGGTCTCACCGGCATCGCGCTGGATCGCGCCGCCACCGCGCTGGCGGTTGAGGTGAGTCCAGGCGCTCTTCAAGCGCGGCAGGTTGTATTCGAGACGCGCAAGTTCGACCTGGAGGACCGCTTCCTTGGTCTGCGCCCGCTTGCCGAAGATATCGAGGATCACTTCCTGGCGGTCGATCACCAGGATTTTATCCTTGGCGGCCTGCTCCCAATTACGCTGCTGGGCGGCAGTCAGTTCATTATCAAACACAATCACATCGCAGTCGCGGGACTGCGCTTCGGCGATCAGTTCTTCGGCCTTGCCGGAGCCGACGAGAAATTTGGCCTGCGGTTTACGGATCGAGACCTCGCGTTCGTGGACGATCCCGATTTCGAGCGTAGTGACCAGCTCGCGCAATTCGTCGAGCAAGCCACGGGTCGTCTGCTTATCCCCACCCGGCAGGGTGATGCCGATCAGCATGGCCCGTTCGACCATGCGCGGTTTTTCTTTTACGTCGTGCAAATGGCTGGGGATCGATTCGGTTAGCGCGATTACAGGCGGTTTTGAATCGCATCGTTGATGCGCACGGACTTGGAGCGGTCGCCGAAAGTGCCGACACGGATGCGGAGCTCCGCGAAGTTATCCGTCTTGACCTCATAGCGGATGGTCACCTTTTCGTCCCCGGCGGTTCGGAAGGTGTATTCCCCTTCTATTTCGTCCCCAGCACCACTGATCGAGCGAAGATTCAACTCATCGCCCGCGCCAGTGATGGCCGAGCGTATCTGCGCAGGCGTCGCCTCAATATCCACCTTCAGTTCGCCCATGACATACGCCGTGCCTCCGGCAGCCGCGCCTCCCGCTAGTATGGCGACACAACCAGTTGAAAAAATCGATGCGCTGGTTAGCATCAGAGCGAGCAGGAGTTTAGGGAAGTATTGAAACATATTAATAGTTTTAGCAGACATTAGGTAAAAGACAATCGTTCTTTGCGCAAAAAGTGCGTCGCTAAGTGCGGCATAATTTTAAGGGGACTTCTGAAAGCCTGCCACTAGCCGAATGGCACCGAATTTAAGACCTGCGATCGAATCCCGAGCGGGGGGGGGGAGTTTAGTGATCAAATGCAGGCGGATTGAGTATTTTTGAGTGGTGCCTGATTTTAGGCTCGACAGTCGGTTCATAATACGTTGCATATAAAGGCTTATGCCGTCTCGATCGGTCACCAAAAACACCTAGTTATTACTCATTCAATGAGAAAAAAAATCATTAGCGCCCGCAAATTTATCAAACCCTCTTTCAGCTATCTGTTGGAAAAGAAACGTGATGGAGGCGAGTTTTCCGATGAGGAGATTCGCTACATCGTCGATTCCATCCTCGACGAGGAAATGCCTGAATTCCAGCAAGCAGCTTTTGCTATGGCTGTTTACTTTCAGGGAATGTCGGCGCAGGAGACGGCAATTTTCGCTGAAGAAATGATGCTCTCCGGTGAAGTGATTGATCTCACCGGGATCTCGCGCCCAAAAATCGACAAATATTCCACTGGTGGGGTTGGGGACAAAACGACGCTGGTGCTCGCACCGCTGGCTGCGGCTTGCGGCGTCGTCATGCCAACGATGAACGGTGTGGATGAGGAGCACGTTATCAGTAATCTGGACAAACTTTCTGCCATTCCGGGATTTAATCCGGTGCTGGATCTCAAGGCTTTCAAAGCGCAACTGAAGAAAGTCGGTTGCACTTTCATCCAGAAGGACGCGGAGATTGCTCCGGTGGATAGCATTCTCTACAAAATGCGCCTGCAAACCGGCACGATCCCCAGCCTGCCGCTTATCACCGGTTCGGTGCTAAGTCGGAAGCTCGCTGAAGGAGCGGAGGGTCTGGTGATCGATGTGAAGTGGGGCAACGGCTCCTTCATCAAAGATGTGGAGCAAGCCAGGCAACTGGCCCGTTCGATCACCCGGGTGGGCCGCTCGATGAAGCGCCGCTGCGTCGCGCTGGTGACGGATATGAACCAGCCGCTTGGCGACACCGTCGGCACCGGACTTGAGATCAAAGAAGCGATTCAGCTGCTCAAAGGAGAGGGACCGGAGGATTTGCAAGAACTTGTGCTCAAACTCGGCATGGAAATCGTCCGCCTGGCAGGCGTTGCCGGTTCGACGCTTTCCGCCAAGCAAACGGTGCAGCGTCACCTTAAGGACGGCTCGGCACTTGCCAAGTTCAAGGAAATGGTTGAAGCGCAGGGTGGGGACAGCTCGGTGATTGACGATCCGGATAAATTCCCGACCGCCAAGCACATCCGCAAGCTTCCGGCACCCAAGCGCGGCTATGTGCACACCATCAATGCGGGCCTGATCGCCGAAGGCGTGGCCAAGCTGGCCAAGAGAAAGAACGGCAGCTATGATCCCGCCGTCGGCGTTTCCGAAATCAAAAAGGTAGGTACGCAAGTCAAGCAGGGGGAGCCGCTGATGATGATCCACTACAACGATGAGGTCAAAATGGAGGAAGCGCTCGAATTCCTGAAGACAGCCTATCGTCTGGCACCGAAGCGGCCCAACACGCCCGAGTTGATCGTGGAGCGCGTCGCCTGAGGTAGGATCAAATAAGTTTTTAAATAAGATATCTTGTAGCGACTGGCTTTATGCCAGGATGGATTTTTTTCGCTCGGAAAGCCGGTTCGAATCGAGACTTCGACAAGCTCAGCTCAGGCGGGATAAATCCTCTCGCTACAAAAATTTGAAAACTTGTTTGATGGGGAATTAACACCTTATCAAATTAGATCATTTCTAATTCTTGACAAAGTCTAGAATTTGTTTTCTAGCTTTGTCCAGTGGTGGCACAAACATCAGACGTAACGAGCCTGCTCAAGCAAGCCGGGCTGCAAGTGACAGCCCAACGGCTGGCGGTGTATCGCTGCGTGGATGCCCGGTCTCACACGACGGCTGATGAGATCGCTGAATCAGTGCGCGGGGAAATCGGCACGGTCTCCCGCCAGGCGATTTACGATTCGCTGGCGACATTGAGTGAGCATGGCTTACTTCGCCGTTTTGAGCCGGCTGGTTCCGCGGCTCGCTACGAGGTGCGCACGGATAACCACCACCATCTCCTCTGCCGCAAGTGTGGCAGCATGCACGACGTGGACTGCGCCAAGGGCAAAGCGCCTTGCCTGCATCCGGTCGAGGATTACGGTTACCTCATCGACGAGGCCGAAGTTATTTACTGGGGCTTATGCCCCGATTGCCAATCCCAACAATAACCTACAACACGATTGATCAATTATGGACGCATACGATACCAACAAAAGCAATAACAGTGGCGGCA
>PXBU01000199.1 GCA_003566795.1 Puniceicoccaceae bacterium
AGGATTGGGCGTGCCGAACTATTCGATGACCAGCACCGTGCTGACCATGATGCTGGACGGACTCACCCAAAGGCACCAGCTGTCACTCAATCGCTGACGAAAAGGCGCCCCGGCGTGCGTCGATAGCCCAATCGTAGATTGCCTCGTATCTGGCGGCGGACTCGTCCCAGGCGTAGTTACGGCTCATACCGTTTTGCTGCAGCTGGATGAACTCGTCCGGGCGGTCATAGTAGGTGGCACAGGCCCAGCCAATGGTATTGTAGAGGGCATCAGGTGTGGCATCATTAAAGGGAAAGCCGGTGCCAGCGCCCTCCCCCTCGACGTAGGGCTCGACCGTATCGATCAAGCCGCCGGTGGCACGCACGATGGGGGGTGCGCCATAAATCATCGCGTAGAGTTGGCTGAGGCCGCAGGGTTCAAAGCGGCTGGGCATCACCAAAAAATCGCCTCCGGCCGGCAAGAGGTGTGCCAGCTTGTTATCGAAGCCGATATGGGCGGCAAAGCGCCCGGGGTGCCGCTCCGCCAGGCTGCGAAAGAGATACTCCAGCACCGGATCGCCGGTACCCAGGATGGCCACCTGAATCTGCATGGTCGCCATCAGGCGGTCACCAATTGCGGCCAGCAGGTCGAGGCCCTTTTGGTCCACCAGGCGCGAAACCACCGTGAAAAGCGGAATGTGCGGATTCACTTCCAGATCAAAAGCCTGCTGCAGGGCAGCTTTGCAAACGGCTTTGCCAGACATGTCCTCCAGCGAGTAATTTTGTGGCAGCAGCGGGTCCGTGGCGGGGTCCCATTCAGAGTAGTCGACGCCGTTGGTGACACCGATCAGATCCCCGGCACGGTAACGGAGCAACTGGTGCAAGCCGCAGCCCCCGGCAGGCTCTTGGATTTCGCGGGCGTAGGTGGGGCTGACCGTCGTAATTTTCGTCGCATGGTAAATGCCGCCTTTGAGCATGTTGAGCTCCCCCGCCGACTCCAGGCCGTCGGCGCGATAGACCGACCCAGGCAGGCCACTATAATCCAGCAAACTATGGGGGAACCAACCCTGATGCTGCATATTGTGCAGGGTCATGATACTGGCGGCCCGTCCCAGCGGGGTATTACGCTCCGTAGTGTTGAGATAGACGGGGACCAGGCCGGTGGTCCAGTCGTGGCAATGCACCACATCCGGCACCCAGGACATGTGGTGACACAGGTCGATCGCCGCCCGGCTCAGGAAGGTGAAGCGGCGACCATTGTCGCTTTCATCGCCCGAGGGCCCGACATAGACCGAGGCGCGGTCGAAGAATTGGTTGTGCTCCAGCAGGTAGCAGGTGGCGGCAGAACCCGGCAGGCGCATCTCCCAGACACGCGCGTAGGCTTCATGCCCACCCAGATGAACGACCAGCGGCTGGTCCAAGGGATGCTCGGTTTCGTCGTGCCGGAGAGCGGCATACTTGGGGATGACGATACGCACATCATGTCCTTTGGCAGCCAGCGCCTTGGACAGGGCACCCACGACATCGGCCAGACCTCCAACCTTGATCAACGGTGCCAGCTCCGGTGCCACCATCAGGATTTTAAGCGGGGTTCTATCCATCTTATGCAGTTATACTATTGAGTTGAACTCGGATGCCCTGTATCTAGATCCTCGTCAAAATCAGGCAACTTGTAGTTAAAAATCGGCAGGAAACAGAGCAAACCAATGCTGGTAAAGACCATGATCAGCAGGCCAGTCACGTCATGAACGGTGCCGATCCCTCCGATGATCGGCAGGCTCCACTCCGCATCGATCGCTTCGGGCCCGTAATGATACGACCACAGCGTTAGAAAAATACTGCGGATTAAATTCATCAAGACCGCCAAGCACATGGCCAGGAAGACCATCAAGGCTTTCTTCCAAAACTGCCGCAGGAAAACCGCCCCGAAGAAAGAACCGGCAAACAGGCAACCTGTCAGCGAGCGGATCCCGGAGCAAGCCTCCTCGACGCCGACGCTGCCCTCCGGCAAAATCAAAATATTGCCCTGGCGTTCCAATTCGTAACCCAAAAAGTCGAAGACCCCAAACACCACGATGGTGACTTTGTTCATCAGAAACACTCGTATCGCGTTGTCCAAAACCGCCACCATCGGTGCCGATAAAAGCCAGATCAGCGCAGGAAAGATGAACAGTAAAGTCACCGCGAGCCGCGCCTTTAGGCTCATTGGCTGCCCGTCGACCGTCTCTTTGCTGAAAATGAAAACCGTGCTGAGCAGCATGCCGGAAAAACTCAAAGCAACCGCCAGCGAAGCCGGATTTTGTGGCCCGGTGGCCATACGGATCAACATCCCGACCGCAAAAAGCAGCAGACATCCCAAAAAGCCAACCACGGCCAGCCCCTCCAGCGTGCGCAGGGCCAGTGGAGACGAACTGGCCGGAAGCGGCGACGCATCGGGTGCCGCACCGCGAAACAGGTAGCTGCGAATCACCGGCCAGCGGTGATAAAGCACGTAGCCGACAAACAAAGGCACCAGGAAGCCGAAGCTGTAGTCCTCATTGTTGGCCCACCAAAACAACTGGTCCCAGATCATCAGCACCGCGAAGCCCAACAAAATGCACCCAGCCGCCAAATGGCTGCGCGGTAAATCTTGCAGGCTGTAATTCTCGGAAGTTTCGCTCACGACAAGGCTCAGAAAATGAAAAAATCGCCCGGTTTGGGCGGAATCGGGGTGGGAGATTTGCTTCCCATGCCCGCGAATGCAACTCCGAAAAGGTATCAATCCGCCGCTAATTAACCATCGACGCAGGCGCCCCAAAAGGCCAAGATTGGCAGTTAAAGTAAATGAGTGAAACCAAGTCCAACCCAACAAATACCCAGCTTCCGCCTTCAATGCAGCGGCTGCATGCCTATTGGCGCATGCCTTACATCCTTGCCCCGCAGGACCCCGAGGATGGCGGTAACCCCTTTACCAGGATCACTGAGACCGGAGATGATCGCAAAGAATACATCCTCTTTCGCGGCCAGTTTAACTTCATTGTGATGAACCGCTATCCTTACAATGCCGGGCACCTGCTGGTGTTGCCTTATCGCGAGGTGGCGCGGCTGGAAGAGTTGACGCGAGAGGAACGGTACGAACTGATGGACCTGATCATCGAAGCACAAAAGATTTTAAGCCGGGCCTTGAAGCCCGACGGGTTTAATACTGGCTTTAATTTCGGAAAAGCCGCCGGAGCCGGCATCCCCAGTCATTTGCATTGCCATGTCGTGCCCCGCTGGAGCGGCGACACCAACTTCATGCCCGTTATCGGCGATACCCGGGTGCTGCCCGACTCGATGGATGCCATGTGGGAACGTCTCAACGCCTGCATCGAAGACTAGGAGTCGAAGCCTACCGCCTACCACGCAATAACCTCATTCCGGACGGACCCATGCCGCAAGAGACACTCCAATTTGCCAGCGCACGTCAGCTGAGTCAGCTCTTCAACAACGACCCCAGGAATCTGGAGGAAGTAGAGCAGCTGCTCGGTGTGCGCATCGCCAGCCGCGAGGACTGGGTCGAAGTCGAAGGCGACCAAGCTTCCATAAAGCAGGTCACCGAGCTCTTCCAGCTACTGGAAAGCGCCCGCAATCAGGGCATCCGCATTCGCAACTCCGATTTTCATTTCACCTTGCGCTGTGTCGCTGAGAAGCGCGCGGACGAGCTGCGCAGCCTCTACACGGATCCGCTGGTGATCCGGCTCAAGCGTCAGAGTGTCGTGCCCAAAACGCTCAATCAGAAGCGCTACCTGCAGGCGATTGCGCGCTACCCCGTCACTTTTGGTATCGGCCCGGCCGGCACCGGCAAAACCTTCCTCGCGATGGCGATGGCCCTGCAGGAACTCTACAACGGCACGGTTGAGCGCATCGTATTGACCCGACCCGCCGTCGAAGCGGGTGAAGCACTTGGCTTTTTACCCGGCGAGCTGCAGGAAAAGATACTCCCCTACCTTACCCCACTCTACGATGCCATGCACGATATGGTCGGCAAGGAGCAGACAGCACAGCTGCTGGAACGCGGCATTGTCGAAATCGCACCGCTGGCTTACATGCGCGGCCGCACCCTTTCCAATGCCTTTGTGGTGCTCGACGAAGCGCAAAATACCACTCACGAACAAATGATGATGTTTCTCACCCGGCTCGGTGACGGCAGCCGGATGGTGGTGACCGGCGACATCACCCAAATCGACCTGCCCCGCTCCAAGCAATCAGGGCTCAAAGAAGCCATGCGTGTGCTGCACCGGGTCAAAATGATCAAACTCTTTCAATTCGAGGGCTTTGATGTGGTCCGGCACCCGCTGGTGCAGGAGATCATCAACGCCTACGCCCAACACACCCCCGAGTAAATCGACCGATGGCCGCACTTTTGAAAAAACGACGCTCCCGTAAGGCGCAAGACTCCGGTAAAACGCCCCGCAAGGACAAGGTGCGGGGCAGTGACACGTCTGCCGCCAGTCACTTCTTTGAAACCAGCGGCTGGATTGAGAGCGGACTCTTTATTCTCTTTTCCGCCCTGGTCGTCATCATTGCCTTTTTAGGCGAGGAGCCCAAGGGGCCGCGCATCGTCCTCAACCAGCCTGCACCGATGCGCATCGTAGCGGACTTCTCTTTCAGCTATGTGAGCGAGATCCGCACCGAGGAAAAGGCGGCTGCCATCCGGGCGCAGGTGCCGCCGATCTTTCAACGCAGCTTCGAGCCCTACGAGAATTTCAGCAGTTTCATCGCTGACTTGAACAGCAGTATCGCCAAGACCCAAATCAGCCATGAATCGGAAGGAGACGAAGTGCTGGATCCGGAGTTGGCGAAGATGGCCGCTGAGGTGGTTGAGCGCAACCAACTCGATATTTCGGTGGACACGATCACGCGTCTGACCGTCACAACCCGACCGAGAGAACGCTCAAACCTGCTCAACGAATCACTCCGGGTGCTCCGCTCAATTTACGAAGATGGCGTTTACTCCCCGACACGTGTTGATTTCGGGCAACCGGAACTCACTTTCATCCAACTCGTGGATGAAGCGGGACGGGTGAACCTGCCCAATGCCCGCGCATTCGATGACGCCCAAGTGACGCTCCGGGTGCGACTGAACGCACTTTCGGGTGATTTTGAGACCGCCCGTCTCTTATTTGAAATTTTCAGTGCTGGCCTGCAACCGAATCTGATTTACAGCCATGCCGCCACCCAACGCGCTATTGACCGGGCGGTGGCTCAACTGGAGCCGCAAACCATCAACTTCAAAGAAGGCGAAACCCTGCTCGAACCCGGCAGACCCGTGACTGCGATCGACCTGGAACGGCTCAATGCCTACCGGGATGCCCGGCTTGCCGCCGGGGGCGGCTCGCTCATCTTCAACGAACTCTTCATTAATCGGCTGGTGCTCACCGTTTTAATGCTGATCGCTGTTTATATCTACGTCAGCCAAGGATTGCAGGACTTGCGCAAACGTAATCGCGCGATTGCCATCACGGCCGTCAGTATCCTTTTAAACCTGTTGTTGATCCGACTGATGATCCTGGTTGGCGACAGCGGCCTGCTCAATAGCGGCACCGCCAGCAACCTCTCTCCCTTTATCGCGCCCTACGCCTTGGCACCCATTTTGGTCGCAGTCCTCGTTGGTGCCGCTCCGGCGGTCCTCTCCGCGCTGATCATCTCGGTCATTTTCGGCCTCATCCACGGTAACTCGATAGAGTTACTGCTGATCGCTTTCCTCTCAGGCGTGGTCGGGACCTTTGCCGCCTCCAACATCCGACAACGCTCGAAACTAGTCCGAGCCGGCTTTCTGGTTGGCGCGAGTGCGGCCATTGCCGGAGCGGCGATCGCACTGCTGAACGGGCTGCCCGCCGCTCTGGTCGGGCAACAAACTTTGATCGCCCTGGTGGTGGGTGTCGTAACCGGGATTCTCGCAGTCGGGCTTCTGCCAGTTTTTGAGCAGGTCTTCAAGATCACCACCGAGATTACCCTGTTGGAGCTGACGGACTTCAACCACCCGCTGTTGCGCCGCATGCAGTTGGAGGCACCCGGCACCTATCACCACAGCTTGATGGTGGCCAATTTATCAGAAAATGCGGCTGCGGAAATCGGAGCCAGCCCCCTACTCTGCCGGGTGTGCTCCTTCTTTCACGACATCGGTAAATTGGTTAAACCGGACTATTTCGTGGAGAATCAACGGGACGGGATCAATCCACACGATGAGAAAAATCCCTCGATGAGTGCGCTGGTCATCAAAGCGCATGTGAAAGAAGGCGTCGAAATAGCCAAGAAAAACAAGCTGCCGCGCGTCATTATCGATGTGATCCGCCAGCACCATGGCACCAGCCTGATCCAGTATTTTTACCACCAAGCGCA
>PXBU01000221.1 GCA_003566795.1 Puniceicoccaceae bacterium
AAACATTTGTTCACACTTTTGTGAGTTTTTGCTCCCTTATTCCACCCACTTGTCATGATATTTCCTCCATAAGCAGCTTGTCGGAGTTAGGCGGTAGCCTAAGTCCGACAAGCTGCTAGAGCATTTCTAAAAGATTTTCTCGGAAAGGTCCGTATCATTCTGGTAATTTTAATGTTAAGCCAAATATCGCTTGTATCATGCACGCATTCAGAAAAATCACACTTATTGGTTTCGCGGCATACTTGACCCTAGCTATCATCACACCCGCTAAGGCTGAGACCACCTACCCATTGAGAGTCGGTGGTTACATGCAAGTCACCGCACAATCGGCGCCCACAACCTTCAATGCGGGCTACACCTTTTATTCCGCCGCATGGCCTCTTGCCGGCGATTACCCGCGCAAGAACTTTTTCCAAAGCGGTCTCTACGGCACATGGATGTTTCCGGACAGCAGCCGTGCCTACGCCGATCCATATCAAAATATCGAAGGTGGCCTCGGATGGTGGTATGACCGTAAATTCCAAACCAGCTCTCCGAAGTTTTCCATGGGCGGTGTCGCCTTCGGTGGATCCGGCGGCAACATCGCCAACTTGTCCGAATGGATCTTCGCGAACGGCCCCGGTGTCGGGACCACAAAGGGCAACGGCAAATACGCCATCGCGCAACTCAGTCCCTCTCTGCTTTTTCCACCCGATGGCCTCAACCTCAATCAAAACACCAGCGGCGAACTTTTCGGCTACGGCTACCTTGCCCTGCCTCTCACCCAACCCAAAACCACCACCGCCGGACAAGCCGTCCCCACCGGCAATAACAGTTGGACGCTCTTCCTCAGCACGGAGAACTTCAAAGGTCCACTCGCATTCTTCACTCCCTATTACTGGTCGCAGGTCAAACTCACCTTCCCCGAATACGCCAACGACCTGCTGGACTCCAGAGGAGCCAAACCGAACCGTTCCATCGCGATGGAAACCCCGTGGTCGGTCCAGTCCCGCGGCAGTGATGTCGCCCCCCATTCGTTTGTCCGCTCCATCCCCACCTACTACCCGGTCGATGAAAACGGTTACTCAAGGTTGATGCACCGCCTCTCCGTTTACAACCAAAGTGCTCTCTGGAACGCCACCGCCTCATGGCTGGCAAACACAGGTCCACCACCAAGCGGCACATTCGCCCAAGCCGGCACCCATATCCAATCTGCAAGCGCAAGCCCCTTGTCATGGTCGGTCCGCAACAATTCCAACCAAACCATCGGCAATCTCAATTGGAACAACTTGGGCATCTCGAAGTCCGCCACCCCTGCGGACGTCGGATACCAATGGAACACTCAGGAAATGGAGGTCGTCCCTTGGGGCGAGGGTTCGCTCGTCCAACTTCCCCAATATCACCAAGGCCCCGTCGGCGCATCCTCTTCGTCCACCTGGACTCCCATCAGCCCATCCGCAATCCCCGAACCTGCCGCCTCCGCGCTCGCGAATGCCAGTTACACCAACACACAAGGACGCTCATCACACATTATCAAAGACAACGACCCGGTATGGACCACTCCCGGCCCGGTCGCCGGCCCCTTCCGTGCCCTCCTCGGCGATGGCAGTGTGGTGACCTACTATTGGTATCGCTTTGCAGACCAACCCGCTCTCCTCAAAGCCGATTTAACAGAATCCGAACGCGAACAACTTCAGGCTGTCGGCGAAAAAATCCACCGCGAATGGAAACACGACCGCGATTATATCGCACCGCCCGAGGCAGGAAAACTCGCCGGCCTCGACTCAGGCCAGTTCGTTTCCCCACCCCTCGGCTTCGAAGTCGGTTATGTTCCCATTCCATGGCAACAAGACTGGGGCGGCTCGGTCGCCAATCCCGGCAGCCTCAAATTCACCGCCATCCCATCCAATCCCACAGTCGGGCAATCGTTCAGCGTCACTGTCCGCGCCGATAACGCCAGCGGTAACGCCCAAAACGTCACCAGCGCCACCATCGTGCAACTCAGCGTCGCCTCTGGAAACGGCATCCTCGGGGGCAATACCGTGGCCACCATCCCCAGCGGCCAAAGCAGCGTCACCATCACCGGCATCACCTATTCCGCATCGGAAACCATCACCCTCCGCGCCTCGGCCACCTGCCTCTCGCCAAGCACCAGCGGCAACATCACCTTCTCGGCCGCATCCAGCCAGATCAATCTCTACAGCCGCCCCGCCACCTCCGTCGGCATCACCCAGGCCTCGCTTCCCGCCACGCTCAAATGCCCGGGCACCAACGCGACGGTCACGGTGTTCTGGGGCACCTCGAACGAAGGCAACCGCTCCGCGGATTGGCAGCACTCCGCCTCCCTCGGATCATTCAACAACGTCAGCAACCAGTCAATCACCCATGATCTCACCGGGTTGCAGCCGAAGACCACCTATTACTACATCTTCCGGGCCACCGGTAGCTCCGGCACGGTTTGGTCCCCGCCGGTGAAATCCTTCACCACCCTGCCTCTCGCGCCGGTCATCACCTCGCACCCGGCCAGTGCCACCCGCGTCATCGGCTCTACGGCCACCCTCAGCGCTACCGCCACCGACGCCGCATCCTACCAATGGTTCAAAAACGGCGCTCCGCTCAGCGACGGCGGCGCGGTCAGTGGCGCAACCAGCGCAACACTCTCCATTGCAAACGTCTCTTTCGCCGATGCGGCTTCCTATCACGTCGTCATCACCAATGGGAGCGGCACCGCCACGAGCAACACCGCCACCCTCATGGCCATCCTGCCCACCACACTCACCTGGGATGCCAACACCGGCACCGCCAATGCCCAGGATGGTGGTGGCAACTGGCTCGGCGGCAACAACTGGCTCGATGGCTCCACCAATGTCCCGTGGAACGACAACCACCATGCCGTCATCGGCACCGGCGGCACCGGCGGCACCATCAACCCTGGCAGCGTGACAGTTAACAGTCTCAGCATAAACAATTTCAGCGGTGGCAGCTACACCCTTGACAGCGGATTGATTCAGCTCAACGGCCCATTCACCTACAACGCCACACGCGCCACCAAAATCACCGCAGCCCTTTCCGGCCCGGGCTCCATCATCAAGAACGGATCCGGTAATCTTACCCTCGATGGCGTCACGCCAAACACCTACAGCGGCGGTACCACCGTCAACGCCGGCACCTTGATCTTAGGAACCATCGTCGATGGCCTATCTCCCGATTGCAGCTTTGCCGCAGGAGCTGGCCCCGTTACGCTCAATAGCGGCGCACAAATCAACCTCCACCGCGTCTCCATCCCGAATCCGCTTATCCTCAACGGCGGCACCATCCGCATCGTCAATGGTTGGGGAGCCACGTGGGCAGGCCCCGTAACCGTCAATGCAAACACAACGCTCACCGCAGACCACACTTTCCCCTTCGCCATCTCAGGCAACATCACCGGTGCGGGCGGACTCACCAAAACCGGCAATCACACGCTCACTCTCTCCGGCACCAACACCTACACCGGAACCACCTCCGTGCAGGCTGGCAGGCTGGCCTATCAGACTGCCGCCGCCGTAGCACCCGGCCCAGTGAGTATTGGCTCCACCCAAGTTGTTGAACTCAACTACACCGGCACCCGCAACGTGCAATCGCTTACCATCAACGGCACCGCCCAAGCGCCCGGCACCTATGGCTCCACGGCCTCGTCTGCCACCAACACAAGCGCACGATTCGCAGGCACCGGCACCCTCACCGTAACCGGACAGAGCAGCGTCCTCTACCATGGCAATGGCAATACCGCAGGTAACGCGCCCGTCGATGCCAGCAGTCCCTACGCCGCCAACGCATCCGTGATCGTGCTTGGGCAAGGAACGCTTAGCAGGACCGGCTTCACCTTCACCGGATGGAATACCGCGCCCAATGGCACCGGCACCAGCCATCCAGTCGGCTCCACATTCACCATCACCACCAGTACCACCCTCTACGCCCAGTGGCAGGCCGATCCCGTCACCGTCACCTTCCACTCCAACGGTGGCACATCCCCCGTCCCCGAAACACTCCAAGCCCACTACAGTCAGCCCTACGGCACCCTCCCGACCGCCACACGCGATGATCACTCACTTATCGGCTGGTTCACTGCCACCTCCGGCGGCTCTCTTGTCACCGCGGCAACCATCGTCACTGCAAACTCGGACCACATCCTCCACGCCCAATGGAACGCCCTGCCGCTCGTCAACGCGGGCACCGATCAATCCATAACCGCAACCACCTCCGATCCATGGGCCCCCGCACAACTCAACCCCACCGCCTGGTATGACGCTTCGGACGCAAGTACGATCCACTCTTCAGGTGGTGCGGTCAGTCAGTGGAACGACAAGAGCGGTCACGACCGTCATCTTTCGCAGTCAACGTCCGCACGGCAACCTAGCACGGGCAACTCCACGATCAACGGGCTGAATGTCTTGGATTTCGATCAAGATTACATTTTTACGCCCGACGGGCTCAGTAGCGATATTTATTCCGTATTCATGGTCACGCGCAACAATGTGGAGATCACCAGTTCCAGTAGTGCGCAAATTCTTTTGTCCACAGCGGGCGGGGGGATCAGCACAGGAGACGGCTACGGATCGAGTACGGGTGCCTTCGACGGTGAAGTCTTGTCTGTGTTTGACGAGGATACAACGAGTTTTAGCAAGCGCCAGGCCGCTTCGTCAGCGACGTTGTCCTCGATTCCGGCAGGTTCGCATTTATATACCTATGCCCTGGATACGGATTGGTTTATCGGTTTCAACGGCAGCGATGATTTGCGTGATTTGACATCAGGGGCACCGAGGAATCCGATGGGGTTCGCCGATAGCTTCAGCATTGGGGCCGGCGCAAGGTCGCATCCGACAAACGTCGAATCTTATTTTGCCGGCTCGGTGGCCGAGGTCGTTTTGCTCGGGACGCAAGTCAGTGCGGAAGACCGCCAGACGCTGGAGGGCTATCTCGCCCACAAGTGGGGACTTCAGGCAAACCTTCCCGCTGAACATCCTTATAAGAGCGCAGTGCCTATCATTACCATCGCCACGGCGATTCTTGCCGCCTCGGCCAGCGACGCGGATGGCGATCCGCTGGTCACGACCTGGAGTCTGGTCTCCGGTCCCGGACCGGTCTCGATCGAAGACAGTACTGCCGTCGAAACCGCCGTGACGTTCCGCTTCACGGGGACCTACGTGCTGCGCCTCACCGCCTTTGACGGTAAGGATACCACTTACGACGAGGTGACCATCACGGTCACCGACGGCTTGGAGGAAACCTACAGCGATTGGATCGCCGGGTTTGATCTGGGCGGGAAGACCGGCGTCGACGACGATTATAATAACGACGGTGTCCCGAACGGGCTGAAATATTTTTTCGGCATTGATCCCACGGTGCCAAGCCCGGGACTCTCGGTTTTGCTTCCGGATGTATCGGATGCGAGCCAGTTCAGCTTCACGCACCCCATGAGGGAGAACCTACCGGCCAATGTCCAGGGAGAGTATCGCTGGACGAAAGACCTGGCCACCTTCCATGCGGACGGTGCGGTCGACGCAGACGGCACCAGCGTCACCTTCGTCCGGGGCGAGCCCGTGGAGGGCATGGTGACGGTCACGGCCACCATCAACGGAATGCCCGCCGACCGCATCTTCGTGGTTCTTATCGTCAATCAGATTGAGTGAAGCCGCACCGCTTAAAGTCCGAGGTGCAAAAGAAATAGTAGATAATTGAAATGGGGGGCTCTGGGAGCGGGGCGTGCGGGTTACGCCGGCGAGGGCACCGCCTGAAATTGCCGAATGGGTCATCGAGCCCTGCTACGATGACCCATTCCCGGACTACGATACCGAACCGGTCATGATGTACGCAAACGGCTAACCTTCCGCGACATTTCCTCCATGAAAGTGCTCCTTCCGACCGGTTCCGGCGGGCGGGTGCCTGCGGCGCTGAAAAAGCGATTTCTTATCAATTCGACCGGTTGGCGTGGGTGGATACGTTTTTCCGGGTGTCCCGGACGACACCTGAATATGCACACGAGTTGGTCAAGTCGGGTTAGCAACATTGACCGTAGCGTCCTTGCGGCTCCGCTCGATGTCCGTTCGCATTGGCGGATCATCGGCGTAAGCGCCGATGCCACGTGACGCATGTGCCTGCGGACAACCGTCAATCGACGGGGTCTTTCCTTCTCCCTTCAGCGGAATTCAGCGTCCTTATTAAGACATTCAGATTAATCGGGACGAGCGACCGTGTGCTCCTGCCATCGCGCTTTGCGGAATGGCGGGCAGTGAGATCGCCGTTGGTAAGGCAAGAAGTTCCGAGGCAAGTTCCCTTCGTGGCGACGGACTTTATGTCCGGAGGGATCTCCCG
>PXBU01000251.1 GCA_003566795.1 Puniceicoccaceae bacterium
GGCGGTGGCGGCACTGCTGGCCTGTGTGTTTGCCGGGCTGGTTCCGGCGGCGGAGGCCTTTGCGGGCTTTGGTCATCCGGCGGTCGTGACGGTGGCCTGCGTGCTGATTTTGAGTCGTGGGCTACAAACTTCTGGAGCCGTCGATGCCCTGACCCGCAGGGTGCTGCCCGCCAATGCCGGTCCGATGCTGACGATTGCTGCGTTGACGGGATTGGGGGCCGTGCTTTCGGGCTTCATGAATAATGTCGGTGCGCTGGCATTACTGATGCCGGTGGCCCTGCAAATGTCCAAGCGGCTGGAGATGCCGCCGGGGCGCGTGCTGATGCCGCTGGCCTTCGGGTCGATCCTCGGGGGGATGACCACCTTAATCGGGACGCCCCCCAATTTGATCGTTTCCGGGTATCGTGCGGAATACACTGGCGAGGCCTTTCGCATGTTTGATTTTTTGCCGATCGGCGCGGCGGTTGCCGGGATCGGTGTGGTTTTTATTGCGCTGCTGGGCTACCGGCTGGTGCCGCAACGCAAGGCCAGCGAGGAGGGCTTTGATACGGCCGCCTACATGACCGAGGCGCGGGTTCAGGAGGGCTCGAAGGCGGCAGGCAAGACCCTGCGGGAGATTGAACAAGTGCTGGACAAAGCGGGGGCTCAGGTGGTCGCGCTGGTGCGTAACGAGGTGCGGATGCACGCGCCCGGTTCCGGGCGCAAGGTGCGTGCCGGGGATATTCTGGTGATCGAGGCCGATGCCGAGACCTTGGCCAATGCTTTGTCCGAACTCGGGCTTGCACTGGAAGAAGCCAAACCGCCGGAGAAACCTGGGGAGTCCGATGATGCCGAGAAATTAGAGGCAAAAGCGGGCAGGCAAAAAGCTGCCAGCGACGAAACCGGTGATGCCGCAGCCGACGAGGAGGGCGGGGACGAGGAACCAGCGGATACGGAATTTGTTTTGATGGAGCTGGCGCTGCTGCCGGAGTCCGGGCTGCTGGGGCGCTCTGCCCGGGATCTGTTGTTGCGCACGCGCCACGGGATCAACTTGTTGGCGGTCTCCCGGCAGGGGAGGCGTTCCACCGCCCGCTTGCGCTCGATGCGTTTAAAGGCCGGGGACGTGGTGCTGGTGCAGGGGCCGTCGGATGCGATTGGAGCCTTCGCCTCGGGTGCCGGCTGTGTGCCTTTGGCCGCGCGTGAGTTACGCATCCCGGATCGCAAGCAGGCGATAATGGCCACTTTGATCATGCTGGCGTCGGTTGCAGTGGCTGCCATCGGTTGGCTGCCTGCGGCGGTCTCCTTTGCTGCCGGCGTGCTGGTCTCGATGGTGGTTCGGACGGTCCCGCCCCGAGTCGCTTATGAGGCCGTCGATTGGCCGGTGATTGTCTTGCTGGCCGCCCTCATACCAGTGGCTGGAGCGATGGAGACGACGGGTGCGGCAGAACTCATTGCCTCCGGGCTGCTGGATTTTGTCGCGCAGGGCAATCCGGTCGTTGCTCTGACACTGGTGATCATCCTGACCATGACGCTTTCTGACTTGATGAACAATGCGGCAACGGCGGCTGTGATGTGCCCGATCGCTATCAACGTGGCTTACCTGCTGGGCGTGAGCGCGGATCCCTATTTGATGGCGGTCGCGATTGGGGCCTCCTGCGCCTTCCTGACTCCGATTGGACATCAGAATAATACCCTGATTCTCGGGCCGGGAGGTTTTCGCTTTGGCGACTATTGGAAGCTGGGATTGCCGATGGAGATCATCGTGGTCGCCGTGGCGCTGCCGCTACTACTGGTGGTGTGGCCGCTGTGAGGTGGGCTTGATCCGGGTTATCCACCCGTGGCGATCGTCCACTTCACCGTATTGAATCGACTGAAGCTCCTGATAGAGCCGGGTCAGCACCGGCCCGGCTTCACCGTTACCAAAGCGAATTTTCTTATCGCGATAGGTGACTGAGGCGATGGGCGTGATGATGGCCGCAGTGCCACAGGCTCCGACCTCCACAAACTGCTCCAGAGCGCTGACGGGGATCGGTGCTTGAACCACCTCAAGCCCCATGTCTTTGGCCAGTTGCCGCAGTGAATCGTTGGTGATGCTCGGCAGGATCGAGGGGGAGTCCGGCGTCAGGTATCGCTGGTCACGGGTGATCGCGATGAAGTTGGAAGTGCCGAATTCATCGACGTATTTGCCTTCCCGCGCATCCAGGTAGAGGTTGATGGGGAAGCCTTGTGCCTTGGCCTCCAGGGTGCTCTTGAGCGAGGCGGCGTAATTCCCCGCGACTTTTGACTGACCCGTGCCACGGGGGGCTGCCCGGTCGTAACCTTCCAGGATCAGCGCATCGACAGGCGCAAATCCATCCTGGTAGTAGGGCCCCACCGGGCTGACCATGACCAGCAAGGTGAAGGTCGACGAGGGCATCACCGGCAGCAGCGGTTCGGTGCCGATCAGCAAGGGCCGGAGATAGAGGCTGGCACCGGTGCCGTAAGGCGGAACGTATTCCAGATTCAGCTCAACCGCCCGGAGGCACGCCTCCACAAAGAGCGCTTCCGGCGGCGCGACCATGCAGATGCGCTCGGCCGATTGCCGCATGCGCCGCGCATTCATTTCGGGGCGGAAGAGACCCACGCCACCGTCTTGTAACGAAAATGCTTTCAGGCCTTCAAAACACGCCTGACCATAATGCAGGGCCTGGGCACCGATAGGCAGGGAGATCGTCGCTTCGCGCATCACCGCCGGCTCAGACCAGGTCTGCCCGTCATAGTCCAAGCGGATGCTGCCCGCCGTAGGCCGCATCGCGAAATCGAGATTCTTCCAGTCCATATCCATTACTTACTCCAGGATTTTAATCATGTTCACGCACCAAATCGTTCCTCGCTCACTGCGTGCCACAGCTACGATGGGTAAAAATGAGGCGGTTTTTGTAGGCAGGCTATAAACAAACCTCGGCGGACAAATCGACTGCATGAAAAAACTTATTGGATCTTCCACTAGGGAGGGGTGATTTGCAAACCTTCAGATGGGGCGAGTTCGGAGAAATGCTTTATATTATAAGTAAAGAGATGGGTGCATCGATGCTTGAGCGCCGCAGTCAGATGAAGGGCATCATAGATCTGTCCGCTGATACGGGCTCGGTCTGCGCAGAGCCGGATGGCTTCCATGTAGTCCTCTGCGGTGAGTGCTATGATTTCCAGTCGCTTGCTGAAATTTGTCTCGATTAAACGTGCCGCTTCGGGCCCTGAAATGCGTTGGGGCAAGGGGAGCGCGGTGAGCGTGGCGTAGCATTCTGCCAGCGTGTGCGTACTGCAACAGGGTGGCATGTCCTTGCTCAGTTCCCGGACGAACCTGGCGTGCGCGGCCGTGTGGTTTGAAAGTTGCTCGGTCACCACCGGAACCAGGGCGGAAGTATCAAAAAAGGCCCGATCCATTTATGGTGCCTCTCCATCGGCCAGGTATTGTTGGCTGCGAAGCTTGCGTTGCTGGTTGATGAAGGCCGTGGCATCAATGGATGAGGCGTTCTCAGCTTCCTGCACCAGGACCCCGTCTTTCTCGAACAAGCGGGCCGTTGTCTGTGGCAGGCGAAGGCGTAGCCCTTCGTTGTCGGCAATAATTTCCAGCGTGGTGCCATCTCCGAAATGGAATTGTTCGCGTAGTCGCTTAGGAATCACCAAACGTCCAGCTCGATCAATGGTAGTTTTCATGTTAAAATGGTAATTTAAATGGTTTTATATAGTCAACCATCTTTTTATCAAATGAAAGGCCCTACGATGTCGACCTGTGTGCAGCCATCATCTTATTGGGAAGCAGGGAGCAAGGCCCTGGGGTTCAGAGCTTATTCGCAGCTTCAAAGCTCTGTCGGCCATTGCCCATAAAAAAACGCCAACAAAGTTGACGTTTTAAAATGGTCGGGCCGACAGGATTTGAACCTGCGACCCCTTCACCCCCAGCGAAGTGCGCTACCAGACTGCGCTACGGCCCGACTCTGAAAAGATGTTGGAATGTGTCGGTGTCACGGCGCGGGTCAAGCACGAATGGTGCGAGTTTCTCGGTTGAGGTGTGATAAAAGTGCGGGGTAGTCCGCCGCGGCCTCTGACTTATTCGCCCGAGGCGAAACCGATCACTCGGCAAACGGGCCGAAAACTCAGCGTCGAGCGGCCAGCAGATAGAGCAGCCAGCCGAGGCTGCTGACGAAAGCGGCGACGTAGGTATAGGCGGCGGCGTCGAGGGTTTTGGTAACACCTTCCATCTCATCCCGGTCGATGATGCCGAGGCCGACGAGTTGCCGCTTGGCGCGGGTGCTGGCGTCGAACTCGACCGGCAGGGTCACGAGCTGGAAAACCGTCAGCACGAGATAGATCGCAATGCCGATATTGATGGTGATTGGACCGAAACCCAGGAAAAAGCCGCCGAACATGACGACCGGCAGCAGTTGTGATGCAAAGCCGGTGATCGGCACCAGAGCCATGCGCAGGTTGAGCGGCGCGTATTCCTGCTTATGCTGGATGGCGTGTCCGGCCTCATGGGCCGCTACACCGAGTGCAGCCAGGCTGCTGCCGCGAAAGTTATCCCGGCTGAGGGCGAGTCGCTTGTTCGTCGGATCGTAATGGTCGGTCAGGGTGCCGTGGCACTCGACAATCTCGACGTCGTGAATGCCAGCACTGGCCATGACGGCGGCGGCGGCCTCGCGACCGGTGATGCGGCCACGCGAGGGCACCTGCACATAGCGATTGTAGGCGCTCTTAACTTTCATCTGGGCCCACAGGCCGACGACGATTGGGACAATTATTAGAAATAAGAAGGTCATAGTGTGTTATTCTGTCGCGTTTGAGTTGTATTTGGTAGCTGAGTTCCGTCATTTATGCAACTATTGTGCCGCAGTTTTCAGCGTGCTGGTGAAATTTAAAGAAAATTTCTGGAATAAATGAGCTGGCTCGCCATCTTAACCGATATGAATCAAAAAGCATCTCTTCTTACACTGTTGGCGCTTATTGCCGGTGCCTTCATCTTCACTTTCTCAACTCATGCCGACCCGGCGACTGAAGAAGAAAGTGTGTGGATGACAGATTTTGAGGCGGCCCAAGCCAAGGCAAAAGCTGAAAATAAGCCACTACTGGTCGACTTCACAGGCTCGGACTGGTGCGGCTGGTGTATCCGCCTGGATAAGGAGGTTTTTTCCCAGCAAGCGTTTAAAGCGTATGCCGTAGAAAACTTTGTGCTGGTCGAAATTGATTTTCCGCGTGGGAAGGAACAGTCGGATGAACTCAAAGCCCAGAATCAGGCGCTGGCGCAGAAGTATAGCATCCGCGGCTTTCCGACGATCCTGGTCCTTGATGCGGAAGGTGAAGTGATTGAACGCACGGGCTACCGCCCGGGCGGTGCCGAGAAATACGTTGAGCACCTGCAGGAAATTCTGGCCAAAGCTGCCGGGTAGTAGACATGCCGGGGGAGGATCGAATAGGTTTTTCATTTATGTAGTTTATCCCTCGATCCGAACTGGCTCGCCATGCATGAGGGCTCAATCCTGGCATAAGTTCGACCTAGCTCACCTCAAGCAAGCCAGTCGCGACGAGACCTTGCCAGTCGCGACGAGACCTTCTGTGAAAACCATATTAGCCGGACCACTCGCGCCGCTCGTTTAATACGCGGTGGAGGGCATCGCTCATTTCCTTGATGCGGTAGGGCTTCGGCACGACGGCCTTAAAAGACGAGTTCTTGTGATCCGACATAACGCTGGAGGTGGTGTAGCCGCTGGAAGCGATCGCGATCAGGGCGGGATCGTAATCGATCAGGAGGTTGCAGGCTTCTTCGCCGCCCATTCCACCCGGCACGGTCAGATCAAAGACGACGGCATCAAAAGGCTTCCCTGACTCCTTGGCCTGCTTATATGCTCCAATCGCCTCCTCGCCATTCGTCGCAAATGCCACCTCGTAGCCAAGTGCATTGAGAATTTCGCCAGCGACCAGCATCATCGCCTCCATATCGTCCATCACCAGAATGCGCCCGCTGCCTTTGTGGATGGTCTCGGGTGTGTTGGGGGAAGCTTGCTGCGGGACGCTTGCCGCATCGCTGCTCGCCTTCGTTGTTGGCAGGTAAACCGAAAAGCAAGTGCCGCTGCCGGGTTCCGACTCGACGGTGATAGCACCTTTATGGCTCCTGATAATTGAGTAGGAGGAAGCCAGTCCCAATCCGTCCCCGTCGACCTTGGTCGTGTAATAGGGTTCGAAGATATGTTTCATGTTTTCCGGGCTGATGCCGACACCCTGGTCCGCCACTTCGATGCAGACATATTCGCCCGCCTTAAGTGAGCCTACTTCAGCGTGGTCGAGGCGGCAGTTCCGTAACTTTAAGGTGATGATTCCGCCGGTAGGCATTGCCTGGTCGGCGTTTATGATGAGATTATTGATTACTTGGCTGATCTGGCTCTTGTCCACCTCGGTGCTCCAGAGCGCATCCTGCTCCTCTATCAGGCATTTTACATTCGACCCGCGCAGCACGAACTGGGCACTCTCTTTGACGACCTGATCGATGGTGGTGATTTCGAGTGAGGGCATTCCGCCTTTGGAGAAGTTGAGCAGCTGCTGCGTGAGTGATTTTGCCTGTAGCGCCGCATTTTCCGCCGCGAGGAGTTTTTGGGCATTGTCATCCTGCTCGTTCATATTCATGCGGGCGACCGAGATATTTCCCAAAATTGCCGTCAGCATGTTATTGAAATCGTGGGCGATACCTCCAGCCAGCAGACTGATGGAGTTTAGTTTCTCATACTGGAAGCGTTCCTCTTCTGTTTTTTTCTGTTGCGTGATATCCCGCATGACGACGACGCAACCATGTTGTTGGCCCTCTTCATCAGTGATGCACCGCATCCGGGCGCTTACCAGGCAGGGTGTTTTTGTGTCCTGCCGCAGAAGCAGCAAGCCTGGCTGGCTGGGGCTTTTATCGAGTTCCGGATGACGCAAATACTGAATGGGGTCTGTTAAGACCTCGTTGGTTTCCGGGTTTTTAAAACGTAGTATCTCAGCAAGAGGTTTCCCGAGGGTCGATTCGCTGGCGATGCCCATGATCCTGGATGCTGCCTGATTGATGCGTTCGACCGCGCCGCTGGAGTCGGTGGCGATGACCGCGTCGACTATCGAATCAAGCGTGACGGCGAGTCGTTCCTTCTCCCGCTTGAGCGCGAGTTCGGACCTGCGTTCTCGCGTGATATCGCGCAACATGACCAGCAGCGCACGTTCCCCTTCCCAGAGTAGATCGGTTGCAATCAGTTCGACGATGCGGGTGCCGCCGTTTGCTTCCGGAATCTCCAACTCGGACGACTGCATGGTGCTGACTTCAAAGGGAAAAGTCGCGCCGAGCAGGCTGGTTTCGTCAGCTTCCAGCAGGCTGGAGGCTGACGGATTGAAGAATTTGATCTCGTATTCCCGATCCAGGATGAGCATCGCATCGGTGTTGGCGTCGAAAATACTGCGCAGCAGAGCCTCACGATGTTCGATCTCGGTCGTGTGCTTTTCGAGTTTTCGGACCAGGTTGGATCGCTCCATCGCATAGCGAATGGAGCGCTGGAGGATTTCCCTGTTGAGACTGCTTATAAAAAGATAGTCCTGTGCGCCTGATTGCAGCGCCTGCGAGGAGAGGCCGTCTCCTTCCTCCTGGTTAGACAGGATGATAATGGCGGCGTCTGTAGCGCTCCGCTTGACCGCATCAAGCGTCGCAATGCCTTCGCTGTCCGGTAGGGAGAGCGTCAGTAGAATGACATCAAAATGCTTGGAGCGTAGCTTTTCGAGCCCCTGGTCCAGGCGCTTCTCGGTAATGATCTCGTTGCGACTGGTCGGCGAGTCCAAGTATTCGGAGATGAGACGCGCCCCTATTGAATCGTTTTCCAAGAGAAGAATTCGGATCGGATGTGGGATCGTGGTTGGCATGGGTCTTTAAGCACTCTCGAGATAGTTGCATTTTATCAGTTTGATCAACCTCATAACTAGTCGATTCGCCCAGTGTGTGGCTGCTGCTGGGACATGTTTGTTTTGCTTAAGAGTGGCTTAAGTGTGGTATAAGTAAAATAGATTAGTTAAGCTTAATGTAAGTTTTTCCTTGATTAGTTCATCTAATTTAGGAAACTAAGCACATTCTTTGGTTAGTATAGAGGGTAGTAGTAAGGCCCGAACGTTTGGTAGGCGTTCGGGCCTTTTACTTTTTAAACAGCTATCGTTGTGCGTTTGAGCGTGGATAGAACGAACTCAGGTGACTTATTATGCCTTGCTTGCTTGGAGGGAGGTTCTTTAACTTATTTTTACTGAGTGCGCATGAGCGCCACGGCCTTTATATAAGTAAGCGATGTCCAGCAAAGCGGATCACAAAACCACAATTCTCGATTCTTCCACCCGCATGGCTTTATTGCGGGTGCTCTGGCGCAGCCGATTGGGCGATTTGCGCGAGCAAAATCTGATTCGGCAAGGCAAAGGCTGGTTCCACATAGCCGGGATGGGTCATGAGGCACTGGCCGCGATCGGGCTGGCCCTGGAGCCGAACGACTATGCCTTTCCCTACTACCGCGACCGGAGTTTCTGTCTTCAGCGCGGCATGACGGATCATAGCCTGGCGCTAGCTTTTTACGCCAAGCGCTCATCATCCAGCGGCGGTCGGCAGTTAACGGGCCACTTTAGTGACCGGGCGCTCAACATTTGGAGTCACCCCTCGCCCGTAGGGGCTCATCTCCTGCCAGCCTGCGGGGCCGCCTGGGGCATGCAGCTAGACGGCAAGTCGAATGTGGTCTATGCATCGCTGGGGGAGGCGGCCGCCCGGCAAGGAGATTTTTTTGAGGCAGTGTGTTTTGCCAAGGAGCGGAAACTGCCGATGATTTTTGTGGTTGAGGACAACCGGATTGCGATCAGCACCAGCACGACGGAAACCAACCCGCTGGCTTTAGGGGTGCTGGATCAGGATGAGTGGTTGCGCGTGGACGGGAGCGACGTCGAGGCGGTGGCCCGCGTGGGGCAGGCTGCGGTTGCGAAAGCCCGCAGCGGCGGCGGTCCGGCCTTTATCTGGTGCGATGTGGAGCGTTTCTCCAATCACTCCAGTGCCGACGATCAGCGCATGTATCGTGCCGCCGAGGAGTTGGAGAGCATGCATGCGCGCGATCCGATTCTGGTGTTCCAGCAACAGATGATTGAGGACGGGCTGCTCACGGCTGAGAGCGCAAGTGCTTTGGAGGCCGAGATCCGCGAGGAGATCCGGGAGGTGTATCAGCAAGCTGCGGGCGCTGAAGACCCCCTCGCCATTGAAGCGGAAGCCCACTTGACCGGCTCACTGGAGACGCCCACATGTGGCCCGCAGATCGAGCTCGGCGACACCTGTCGGATGTTGGATGCCGTCAACCAGACCTTTCATCATGCGATGGATGAATTGAGCGATGTGGTCTTTTTTGGAGAAGATATCGCAGATCCCAAAGGCGGCGTCTTTAACCTCACCAAAGGGCTTTCCACCAAAGACCCCTCCCGTGCGGTCAATTCGCCGTTGGCGGAATCGACCATTATGGGACTTGCGGTGGGTCTGGCTTCTTATGGCAAGCGGCCCTGTTTCGAGATTCAGTTTGTGGACTTTATTTACCCTGGCTGGAATCAGCTGGTTTCCAACATGGCGACCTTGCGCTGGCGCAGTTTTGGCGACTGGAAATGCCCGCTGGTGATCTATGCGCCCTGTGGCGGCTATCTGCCGGGAGGGGCGCTCTGGCACAGCCAGTCCGGCGAGGCTTCCTTTGCGCGGGTGCCGGGGATTCGGGTGGTGGTGCCATCCACGCCCGCCGACGCGGCCGGGCTGTTTTGGACGGCGCTGCATGGCGGGGACCCCACCATCATTCTTTTACCGAAGCATCTGATGTGGGCCGAATTGCCTGTGGAGCGGACGATCGCAGCGGTGCCGCTGGGGCAGGCCCGCATGGTGCATGCGGGTGAGTTGCTCACATTAGTGACCTGGGGCAACTGCGTCGAGTTGGTCGAGGAGACGCTCGCAGCCATGCCGCAACAGTTGGATGTGGAATTGATCGACCTGCGCTCGATTGCGCCTTGGGATGAAGCAGCTGTCGCCGCATCTGTGCGTAAGACCGGTCGATTGCTGATCGTCCAGGAGGATAACATTTCGGCGAGTGTTGGGCAGATGATCATCGCTACCATGTGCAGTCAGCACGAAGTTTTGGCTTCGCTGAAGAGTCCGCCGGTTCTGGTCTCGAAGGCGGATGTCCATGTCGGCTTCAATCCTGTGTATGAATATGCGGCCCTGCCGGATCAGGCACGGATTAAGGCCGCGCTGAACCATTTGCTCGCCAGTTCGCTGGAAAGCTCGCTGCAATCTGCCCGGCCGGTGGATACGGCATCGGCCCCTGTCTCAGAAAATAAAGCCACTATGAATGCATCTGCCCCGACACCTTCCGGTGCTACCAAAAACATCGTCGTGCCGATCCTTGGAGAGGGGATCCGCGTTGCGCGCATCGTCTCGATTCTCAAACAAGCTGGCGACATCGTTCAGGCCGACGATGCGCTCTGTGAAGTTGAGACCGACAAGGCAGTTTTCCCGATCGAGTGCGATGTGAGTGGTGTGCTGGGCGAGTGGCAGGTGAGTGAAGATGAAGAGGTGGCGGTTGGGCAGACGCTGGTGCCGCTCACCCTGACGGCGGCGGCGGTGGCTCAGGCAGCAGCGGCACCTGCGGCCAGTACCTCCCGCGAGGATAGAGCGGAGCAGCGCGTCGGAGGTCTCTCGCACGAGGCCGTCCGGCAACTGCAGGACATCGTCCCTGCTACGATTGACATGACCTGTCGATGGGAAGCGGTCCGTGATGCCCGTCTCCGTAGCAAGGAAACGCCGGGCGGCACGCTCTCGACAGCCACCATGACCGCCTGGGCGGTCGCGCAAGCCATGCACCGACATCGACGTTTTGCCTCCGTCGTGCGCGGCGATGAACTGGTTTACGACCCCACGGGCTACGATCTCGGGGTGGCGGTGGCCCTGCCGGGTGACGAACTCCAGACGGCGGTAGTCAAGAAAGTCAACTCGCTGGAGTGGGACGAGTTTATCGAGGTGTTCAACGATTCCCTGCGGCGCACCCGCCACGGTGAGGTCGTTTCCAAGAACCGCGTCCCGATTTCCATTTCCAGTATGGGTGCTTACAATGTGCGTTCGGCGATCCCGATCGTTGTGCCGCCGGCGATTGCCACGCTTTTCATTGGTGCGCCGTACAAGATGCCGGATCCGAAGTCGAAAGACGGCGCGCTGATGGAAGTGGCCTCGCTGGTGCTGACTTTCGACCACCGCTGGATCAACGGAGTCGGGGCGGCCGCGTTCCTCTCGGATGTGCGCAAGGGCATTGAGCGCTTCGATCTGGTTTAATGACCGAAGTTATCGATCCGGGTGGTCTTGGCAAAGGTGCGGATGAAGGTGGCCACGAGCTTGGAGAGCCCGGCCAGTTGCTCGTCGGTGACGGCGCGCCTTTCCACCACATCGGTAAAGCCGGGGAGTTTTTGTTTGAATGCTTGGCTGTGGGTTCGCTTGAAGCCCATTTTGTAGGCTGGAAAATCGCGTTCTTGGATCGGCCGACTCGAGATGAGTGTCACGCCCCGGTGGCGCGAATCCTTGGCGATCTTTGTATAAAGCTTTTTTGCTCTATCTTCAGGTCCCTCAATCACTTGTATAATATTTCCATCCGCATGCAGCAACAGTCCGGTGATGTTCCGCTCGGCATTTCGTTTTTGCGAAGAGGCGAGGATCGCCAGTAGCCTATCTTCCGTAAGCTCTGGGTTGGCCGTGCTAATGTAGATGATTTGATGAAGGGCCATAAATTCCACCGTCGGGCTGCGCTTTATGCCGGAATCAGAATCAGTGAGTGTGATTTGATTATAGCGGATGCGCACTTCTTGTTCATGCATGTATTATGCCTTAATATTTGAACAGGATCGCATTTTTCCTTTTCAGGTGGCAGATTCCTACGCGAGCTATGATCAAACAGTGTAAACATTGCGGCACTCGCTTCCGGCAGCAGGCGGGGCAGGGCGAATTTTGCTGTGCGGGCTGTGGGCATGTTTATCGACTGATTCAAAATGGTGGTTTGGGGGAATATTATCGTCAACAGGATCGCGTGGGCCAGCCGGTTGGGGAGCGTCCATTCAGTGAATGCGATATCGTATCAATCAAGCAATTACAAAATCAAGCAGCAGGTGCGCCGGATTGTAAGCTTTCGGTAAACATCCAGGGCATGTCCTGCATGGGTTGTGCCTGGTTGATCGAGCAGCTGTCACGCCGTCAGCCGGGTGTGCTTTCCGCTCAGGTGGTGCTGGGTTCCAACCTGCTGCGGCTGAACTGGGCGCCGGGTGATTTCGATTTGTGCTCCCTGGCGGCCGACTTGCAGAAGTTTGGGTATCGCATCACCGATGGCGTCGGCGCTGACGGGTATACGGTCTCACCGCTGGCCATGCGTTTTGCGCTGACGCTGGTATTCAGTCTCAATGGCCTATTATTGGCAGCGGCCGCAGGCATCGGTATTGGCGGTGAGGCACTGCGGCAGCTCTATAGCTTGCTACTGCTGCTGTGCCTTGTGTTGACACTGCTGATCGGCGGCAGCTTATTCTTGAAGCCCGCCTGGGGGGCGCTGTTGCTTCGGCGGTTTCACAGCGATTCGGTGCCTGCGTTGATGCTGCTTTCGTTATGGATGTCGTCCGTGATCTCGCTGTCTTTTGCGGGGCCTTGGCTGCCAAGTGCCGCGCTCTACTTTACCGTGCTGCCCGTCTTGGTCTTTGCTCGTTGGATCAGCGACATGTTGGATCGGCGATGATGCCGTCGCTGCATGTAAATCGACCGGACCAAAAAGGCAAAGGTAATGGACTGGTGGTTCTGCCCGTAGCGGTGTGCTTGAGCCAGCGTGCTGATTGGAAGTGGGTGGAGCGAGTGTTGTGGCGCGCCACTATGGTGGGAGTGTGGCGTGCTTGCTGAAGATATCCGCGCAGCAATAGCTTGTCCCCGTGGCATAAAGGGCCGATTCTGCTGGGTATGCTCGAAGGCATCACAGCTGGTTTTATTCTCTCGCTCACACTCTTTCCCGGCACGGTTTGGTTGGTAAAGGTCGCGGTGGCTGGGCGTGCCTCGCAGGTGATCGCAGTGGCCCTGGGGTTCTGGCTATCGCAGCTGATCTGGTTGTTGGTGGCGATTCCGGGGCTGATGATGATGTGCCGACAACTGACTTTTGTGCGCGAAGTGATGCATGTTTTTGCTGCTTTTGTGCTGGGCTACATGGGAGTCAAATTCCTGCGCACCCGCAGGGCAGACAGCCTCAGTCACGCTGGTCCCTTACCCCCGGCACGCACGCTGTTTCGCAATGCGTTTAATCGCTCGCTGGCGATGCCGTTGCGGCTGCCAGCTGCGATGACGATACTCCTGGCGACAGGAGTGTACGCGAATCACACCCCTAGTTGGCAGGTGGTGCCGCTGGTCCTGGTCGGGGCCTTGGTCGGGGTCAGCTGGTGGTGGGGGCAGATGACTTTTCTGGCGGTTTTTTTTGCCAAGCGTGTGCCCGAATCGATTACCCTTAAGTCGCTTAACAAGCTGCGCCCGTTTTGTGGGGTGCTTTGCTTTGCGCTGGCTGGTATCGTTTTATTTTTAGGATTTTGACATTTCAGCCATCCTCCAGGCCGGACCACCAGTCTTCGGACTGGCGGAGTGCTTCCGGGCGGTGCTCCGCTGCCCGCAGTTCGCGCAGGCTTAACGAGCGATGCCGCTTCGCCAGTCGCTGTCCACTGGGGTCGACCATCAGCGGGGTGTGGTAAAATTCCGGTGGCTCCAGGCCCAGTGCGGCATAGATGAGTCGTTGGCGGGCGGTGGAAATGAGCAGGTCTTCACCCCGCACCACTTCAGTCACCGCCATGGCGGCATCGTCCACCACCACGGCCAGTTCGTAGGCGGGCACGCCGTCTTTGCGCCAAACGAGAAAGTCCCCAAAATCACGCAGGCACTCAAACTCGCAGGGTCCGAGCCGCCCATCATCGAATAAAATCTTCCGATGATCCGGCACCCGGAAGCGCCAGTTGGTGGCACCCGGCTCTGTGGCCTCCTGGCCGACCCCGACCGGCGGTCGCCAAGTTTCCGGATAGATCGGTTCGGCGGCCTCATTCTCGCGGTGCGGAGCCTGGGCGGCATGCGCCACGTCCTTGCGGGACTTATCACAAGGGTAGAGGACGCCCGCATTCTTTAGCTTACGCCACGCATCGAGAAATAGTTCGTGTCGTTCACTCTGGCGATAAGGCGCATGGGGCCCCCCGAGATCAGTCCCTTCCTGCCAGCGGCAGCCAAACCACCTCAGATCCTCGATGGCCGCGTCCGCATACTCCCGCTTGCAACGCTGCGGATCGAGGTCTTCCTCGCGATAAATTAGCTGGCCGCCCGCTTCCTGGGCCCGCTCCATGGCGATCCAAAAGGTGCGGGCGTGACCGAGATGCAAGTATCCCGTCGGGGTGGGTGCAATACGGCCTCGGTAACTGGAAGTCATGATGGCGGTAGGAAATCAAATACGGCTGGCTGCTGCGACATGAAAAAACTTATTTGAAGAGATACTCGTCTTTGGTCGCGATAGGGAAGATAAACTCGAAACGATTGCCCCTGTCCCGATCGGTCTTCACCTCAATCGAGCCACCACAGCGTTCGGCGTAGCGTCGGCACAAGCAGAGCCCGAGCCCGATGCCAGCGTGCGAGCGCGTGCGGCTCATGTCGAGTTGTTGAAAGGGTTGAAATAAGTGCTTCTTGCTCTGTTCCGAGATGACAGGCCCCGGATCGACCACGGCCAATCGGGCATTCGGTGGCGCTGAGCTGAGTTCGACCCGGATGGTGCCGGGGCTGGAGTGTTCGAGGGCATTATTGATGAATGCATCGAGAATTTCAGTCACTGCGGTTTCATCGGCGGTAAAGGTTTCCAGGCAATCCTCGCTTACCGAATATTTTAGCGAAAAACCTTTCATCTTGGCCCGTTCGTGATGTCTTTGCAGGGCCATTTCCAACCAGATTTTAGCGTCCTCGATCCAGCGCAGCTCGTTAGTGGTTTGGCCGCCCAATTCCGAGTACCGAATGATGCGATCGACCAATTCAGTCAAGTGATGACCAGCTTGAATCGCGGTTTCGAGTAGCTGTTTCGTTTCGCGGTCCGACATCTCCTCGGCTACCATTTCACAGGGCCCTACAATGTGGTTCAGCGGGGTGCGTAGCTCGTGACTGATTACGGAAAGGAAGGCGGCCTTGGCCTCATCGCCCGCCTGTGCTTCACGCAGGGCTCTTTTCATCGCTTGCTCGTGTTCCTTATGAGCGGTGATGTTGTGTTTTACGCCGACAAATTTCTCGATTTGTCCATCTGCATTCTTGATGGGCGCAATTACGCTATATTCCCAGTACGGTGCCCCGTTCTTGCGGCGATTGCAAAATTCGCCTTCCCAAACCTTCCCGGCTTGGATGGTTTGCCAAAGTTCTCGGTAAAAGTGCTTCGATTGCACCCCGGCACTCAGAAGGTTGGGGTTTTGGCCGATCACCTCGGCGGCCGAGTAACCCGTCAGCTCACAAAAATAAGGATTCACATACTCGATATGCCCCTCCGCATCGGTAAAAACGATGGAGACGTGGCACCGCTCCACCGCGCTGACGAACTCTCTGGCCCGCGCCTCGCTTTCCTTCAACGCAGCCAGTAGCCTATTTGATTCGGTTTGATCGGCCATGATGGAATACAGGAGTTGCTGCCCGTCTATTTCAACCGGTCCAGACCGAACCAGCACCTCACGGATGCTGCCGTCGCGCAGACGATGTTGAAATTGAAATTCGTTGATCGCTCCTTGTTGGGTCTGGTCCATCAACTGCGCCACCTCCGCTGCATCGAGGGTGTTTAAGTCGGTGATCCGCATCCGTAGCAGTTCCTCTCGGCTCCAGCCATAAAAAGACTCGGCCGCCGGATTGGTGTCCACCAGCGAGCCGCTCTGCGGGTCGATCAAGAACATGGGCAGATGATTGTTGAGGAACAGATTGCGGTAGCGCTCCCGACTTTTTTTAAGTTCTAGCCAGTCTGTTTCGAAGCGTTTCCGGTGCTGCATCAAGAGCGCAATGGCGGTAAAAACGAAAGGATAGAACAGGATGAATACCGGGGCGATTTGCTTTAATAAAACCGTTCGGTGACCCGGCAATAAGCTTAATAATAGAACGATAGATAGTAGATGAATTAAAACTCCAATGCCGTAGAATTCTCTAAAGCGTGTTTTTTGGAGATCCTTCCCCCGCCAGTGTCGCCAGAGCAGGCCGATGAGCAGCGCGAGCAAAATTGTCAGGATGCCGGGCACCATCCCCGTGCCACCCTGATAAAAGCGAAAGCCTGCGCAAGCCACCGCCGCAATTGTTGCAGGGAGCCACCCAAAAAAAACTGCCGCTAGTCCGATCAGGATCGTGCGAGTATCAAAGACTACACCATTCCCGAAATCCACCGGTGTGGCCATGACCAAGATCCCAATGGCAGCAAGGATCAGGCCGTAGACGATGTCAGGGGACGGCCCTGGATTTTTGACAGTCGCTTCGCTACGGCGGAATCTATTTTCCGCCAACAAGAAGAAAACCAATGTCAGGCTAAGCAAGATACTGGCGTTTAATCCGAAACTACGGATGAGATCCTCCATGAATAAGCGTTAGATGGGTAAAATGATTGAATCAATAAAAAAGCTCTGTGGCAATCGGGGCGAGCGGTTGTGGCAAAGGGTAGTTGCCCTGATGGCAGGAGAATTCGAAAAAAATTTGTGTTTGCGGCAGCTGAGTGACAGACTGAGCAGCCGTGTCTTTTCGTAAATGTATCCGCTGGTCAATGTGGCTGTTCGCTTTTTTAGCGCTCGCTCTGCTCTGCTTGGTTCTGACGAGCCGGTGGTGGCTGCCCCCGGTGCTGCCGCGCGTGGCGGCGCTGTGGGCGGTGGAGATGGCCTCGGCGGAGCGTATCGAGGACGGGGGATTGCGCTTGTCCGGCCTGGCGATGGACCTGGGGGAGACTTCCGTGGAGATCGACCGGGTCGATCTGCCTTTCGAGTGGGTGTATGTGCGGGAGCGTTTTTTTGGCGAGTGGTCGGCGGCGTCCACTCTCCGGATCGGGCATGTGCGGATTCTGGCCGGAGAGGCGCCCGCTGAGCCGGAACCGGTCGAGGTCGAAGGCTTCCTGCCCCAAATTCGGCGGCAGGTATCACAAGGCATGGCCGCCGCCGATCCCTGGTTGCCGAGGGTTGAGCTGGAGGGGATCGAATATCGTGATCCGACCCAAGTGGTCGCGTCTGTCCAGACGGTGGTTTATGAAGATCGGCGGCTCACCGGCGAGGCGTCCTTTCATCCGCTTCCCGGACGCTTGCAGTTTGTCGCCGATTTTACTGCGGCGGCTCCCTGGCGGCTGGAATTTTCGCAGGCGGAATGGGCGCTTTCCGGATCGCTTGAGCTGGAGGGCGACGACCAGCGGCTCGTTGCGGAAGGTCAGCTGGAGCGGGGCGACTCCACGGCGCAGCTAACGGCTCGCTTTGGTGCGGCCGGATGGTTGCCGGAAGCAGCGAGCGCCTCCAGTGATGGCTTTGAGATCCGGGAATTTCACCTGCCCCTGAATGAGGACTTCTCGCTGGCGGCGTTCCGGATCAACGCGCTCGATGCGCAATGGGACGGCGCGGATTACCGCTTCCAGAGCTCAGGCCAAACCCGGGTGCAAGCGGAGGCGGTGCCTGATCAAGCAGTGGCTTTTGAGCTGTCGGGGCGCGGAAATCTGGAGGCGCTGCGCCTGGAGGCGGCCTCCTTGGTCAGCGAATGGGCCAAGGTGGATCTGCGCGAGCCACTCACCGTGGATTTTAAACGGCGCAGCTTTATAGGCGAAGCGCAGTTGCGGGCCGAGGCGGACTTGGCGGGGCAGCCATGGTTCGAAGCCGTCGGCCGGATCGAGGCGGCACTGAGTGCCGACGCGGAATCACCGGATGTGTTGCATTTTGATTTACGTGGGGAAGGGCTGGGCTACGCAGATTATGCGGTCGAAGGCATTGCGGCGCAGGGGCGGTTGGGCTTTAATAAGGTGCACCTGGATTCACTTGTCGTGACCCCGGCGGATGCGGAAGCCGGTGAAGAGGTGGCACTTTCAGGGACGGTTGATTTGGAGGCATCGACCTTGGACTTTGAATACAGCGCAGAACTCGGTGCGGACTGGGTCAATCGCATGATCGGCCAGCCAGTGCTGGTTGCGCCTCTTGTGTTGCGGGCGGGACAGGTGACGGGCCCCTGGGACGCGCCGGAAGTGCGCGGGGAGGTGCAAACCACCATTCAGGCAGAAGCCAGCCATCCGGTTGAGCTGTCTGCGGCCTTGCATTGGGACGGACGGGAGCAGTTGGCTTGGCAGGGCGTGGCGCGCTGTCAGGGCGCGGCGATTGAAAGTGTGGGGAGCGTTTCGCTGGAAGAGGCGGCGGTTGCCCTGCAAGTAGAGTCGCTCCGCTGGAGTGATCCGGAGCGCCCCGTGCTGAATCTTAAGTCACCCGCGCATCTGCGCTGGCTGCACGCTGGCGATTCCTTGGAAGAGCGGTTGTCGGTTTCGGCCTTTGTCTTGCAGGGAGATGACATGGAGGTCTCTGCGACTTACGCACCTTCGGAGGGCTTGAGTCTGCACTTGGAAAATGTGTCGCTGGCCCGCGTCGATCGTTGGGTGCGTGCGGAGCTTCCCCTCTATCATATCGAATCCATCCGGTGTGAACTGACGGAGTTCCGCCCCTATCTGGCGGGAAACGTGCAGTTGATGGTGGAGGAGAGGATCGATGCGGGGGTGCTGGCCCGGCTGGATTTCGTCGCCGGCTTGAAGGAGCACTCGGTTCTGGTTCAAGACCTCACGCTTCGTTTTTCCGGTGAAGAGGTGCTGCGGGGGGCGCTGGAGGTGCCGCTGGGCTTACGCTTGCCGCTGCCGGATCCGGAGACTTCAGGAGCGAAGCAGTCCTTCTATACGCTCGGAGACGGGGCGCTTCGTGGGAAGTTTACCGGTCAGGCGTCGCCGGAATTTTCCAGCTGGTTGCACGAGCGCACGGGTCTGCGGATCGAGCGAACGTCCCTGGACATGGAGATTGCCGGCAACCTGAGCGATCCTGTCGGGCACGTCCACTTGCAGGCCGCCGAGCTTGATGTCGCCCCCGGCGTGGACGATCTTACGCTGCCGACGATCGATGAGCTGGACCTGCGCGTGCAGTTGGATGAACGGAGTCTGGTGGTCCAGGCGCTGAATTTTTCTGTGAACCAGAGTGCTGTCCAAACTTCTTTTACCGTGCCAGTGGAGGCGCTGCTGGATCAGTTGGATACGGCTGCTTTCGACCCGATGCCGATTTTGGAGGCAGCTGCGGGTGAGATCCAGTTGGTCGCCTGGGAAATGGAAAATTGGCTGGACTGGCTGCCGCCTCATTTCCGCCGCACGGGCCAATTGAGCGGCTCGCTGAGTCTGGCACCCCGGATGGAACTGTCCGGGCAATTGAGCTTCGAGGATTTCGGACTGCGGCCGACCGCGTCGCTGCCTTCGATCGATCAGATCAAGGGCCAGCTTCGCTTGGAGAACCGGCTGGTCCAGGTGGATCAGGCCAGTGCACGCTTTGGCGGCAGCCGGGTCGATTTCGACGGGCAATTGGACGTGACGGACTTGGCGCAACCACAGTGGTTCTTTGATGTGAAGGGAAACAACGTGCCCATTGTCCGCACGACAGAGATGATCCTGCGCAGCGATCTGGATATCCGTGTCGACGCCCTGGACGCGGCGCTGCCACCCTTGGTTGCGGGTAACCTGAATCTAAGATCCAGCACGCTGCTGGTGGATTTTGATCCTTTGGCACCGCGGGTGCGGGGAGGGGCCACCTTGCGTCCGCCGTTTTTCGAAATTTCCGAAGCGCCTTTTGCTGACTGGCGTTTCGACCTGCGCGTTGATGGCGACCGCTTCATGCGGGTGCGCAGTCCCTATTTCAGCGCCCGCTTGAGTGCGTCGATGGAGCTGACGGGAACTTTCGCGGAGCCCGAGTTGCTCGGCTCGATCCGCACCAGCGAAGCCAATCTGAGCTTTCCCGGTGCCAGGTTTGTCATCAATGAAGGCGAGGCACTGATCGAAGCGAGCCGACCCAATGAAGTGCAGCTGTCCTTCAATGGGATCGCGCGGAGGGCCTCCACTGTCATCGTGATGGATGTCTCGCAAACGCTGGAGGACCCGCTGATTCACTTTGAGTCGACGCCATTGATGTCGCAGGCTGACATCGTGCGCTTGCTGGCAACGGGAAGCGCGAGCGGAGGTGGTGTGGGTAATCTCGGTATCTACCTCGGGCAGGGGATGATGGGGCCCGGCGGCATGAACGACGGTTTGACGGATCGCATAACCGTGAATGTCGGCGAAGAAACCAGTCGCAGTGGACGCTCGACGGTGGGCGCGATTTATGAGCTTACCCCGCGATGGGCCGTCGAGGGCGAATACGATGTATTTGATGCCTACAATGCCAACCTGATCTGGACGATCTTTAGCCGATGAAACACTCCCGACTCAGAATTGTTATCGGGCTTTGCCTGCTCATGTTTACCGGGACACTCTTGGGGCAAACGAATCTTACTATCAAAGGCATGGGTTTTTTTGAGAACCGTTCGCTCAAGCAGCGCTTGGCCTTTTTGCAGGATCTGGAGCCGGACCAACCTGCCACACTGGATGCCGCGCTGCTCGAAGACAGCGCCTTCCTGCTGATCGAGCAACTACGTCGGGATGGCTATTTGCAGCCGACGGTCGAAGCGGTCCTCACAAAATCTGGCGACGACACCCGCCGCGTGAGCTGGACCAGTCCCTACACCATCCAGTTGGAGGCCTATGTTGTTGCCGATGAGGTCGCCTTCCGGCTCGAGCCGGGGCCGCTGGCTTACTACGAGGAAGTCATTATCGACGGGGTGTCAGCGATCCCGGTGGAGACTTTGCAGCGCTACTTCGTGCCGGGCGGTGTGCTGTTTCAGACGCGAAGCGCCAAGGTCTTCACCTGGGAGAATTTCGACCGCCGGATCGGGCGGGTGTTACAAACGTTGGAGACGATGGGCTATCGGGATGCGCAGGTGGTCGAGCGCGAGGCCGCACACAATGCCGAAACCGGCGCGGTCGATGTGAGCTTGAGGTTTGAGCCGGGGCCGCGCCACTACCTTGGGAGTTTGATCCACGTTGTCCGCAAAGATGGGGTTGAGTCCGAGGCATCGATTCCGGTCGATTCGGATACCTTACTGACCAGGTTCTGGGAGCGGGATCAGCGCAGCTTTTACCGGAATGAGGCTTTTGTGGCCGGTTATCCCGACGCGCAGATTTCACTGGAGCAAATTTCAGCTGATGAGTCGGAGGATGGGGAGACCAAGACGGTGGATCTGCGGATCATCGCCGATTGGGGCGAGCCCGTGACACTCGGTGCCGTTCATTTTCAAGGCGATGACGGCACGCGCTCAAAATTTCTGCGGAAGCGCCTCGATTTGGAGCAGGGCGAGCCACTCAACCGCCTGGAGGTGGACCGGGCACGACGGCGCATGATGGGCTTGGGTATTTTTCGCAATGTTTCCACTGATTATGAGCCGGATACCGGAGCCGAGCGGGATGTGGTCTATGCGCTCGAGCCGGGACTCCGCCAAGAGCTGAAGCTTCTCGGTGGTTGGGGTAGCTACGAGCAGGCGCGGGCTGGCTTCAATTGGGAGCACCGCAATATCTTTGGGCGGGCGCATAGCTATCAAGTTAATGCCAAACAAAGCCTGAAAGCGACGCGTGGCGAAGTGCGTTACTCGATTCCCCAGTTTTTGGGTTCCGGTATCTCATTGTATACGAATGCTGAATACAACAGGCGGGAGGAACTTACCTTTGACCGCTCAAATCGCGGCGTCTCGGTGGGCGCTGCCTTCACGACTTTTGGCGGCTTGCGCTTGTCCTCGGAATACGGCATTTCCCGCGAAGAAGCGGATCGTAAAGACGGTTCTTCTTTTGAGGCGAGAGATACGGCCACGGTGGCGAGTTTGCGCTTTCGGGTCGGCTACGACCAGCGCGATAATGTTTTGGCACCCAGTTCCGGGTGGAGTGCCTACAGCGATTTAAAGATCGCGAACCGTGTGCTGGGAGGAGGGGTCGACTTCCAAAAGTTGGAAATGGGCGGCAGTTATCACTTTGCTCTGACAGATACTATCATCATGCACCTCGGGCTGCGGGGAGGCGTGATCCACACCGCGGGCGATACCGTGACCAACATTCCCTTCAACGAACGATTCTTCCTGGGGGGAGAGAATACGATGCGTGGCTACCGGGAGGGTGAGGCCTCACCACTCGATCTGGCCGGGGATCAGATTGGGGCAGAAACGTATTCCATGTTAAATCTGGAACTGGAGCAACGGGTGTTCTCCAGATTTTCAGCAATTGTCTTTCTGGATTCGGTGTTGCATGCGCGGGATGACTTCACTGGTGAGACTGAATTGCTCTATTCAGTCGGCTTGGGGCTGCGCTACCAAACTGCGATTGGACCGGTGCGCTTGGAATACGGGCACAATCTTAATCCGCGCCGTGAGGACCCGGACGGCACGCTGCATTTCTCGATAGGCTTTCCCTTTTAATCTAACGCATCGTAGGGGCTTTCCTGTCTTTGACCATGAGCCTTGTCGAATGGTGGGAAGCCCGCGAGCGCACGAAAGCGCCTATGAACTTCCCTGCCCTCTGGAACGCTCGCGGGTGCCGCAAGCGGACACCCCTACGAACAGGATCGCAATTCCACGCAATTATTTCTTCTTGAAAAGCAGTGTGATGGCGGCATGGTGTTTGGAGTTCTGGCGGACTCCTCGTTTTGTTCGGAGCCTGCACAGGACCTTTTTGGACCCGGATACAAGTTGTTGGCCGGGCATTCACTCAGCAAACACATAGTATGACGTTTCCAGAACTCGGGCTCGATGAGTCCATCCTCAAATCAATTGAAGAATTCGGCTTTTCCGAGCCGACTCCGATTCAAGCCGGGGCGATTCCGCACATTCTTGCTGGCAAGGATGTCATTGGCTCGGCCCAGACTGGCACTGGCAAGACGGCTGCCTATGCGCTGCCCATCCTGCATCGACTCGGTGGCCACAAAAAAGGGGCACCGCCGCGCTGCCTGATACTCGGGCCTACCCGTGAGCTGGCCGCCCAAGTCGAAGAACAGTTCGACGCCTACGGCAAATACTGTGCGCCCAAGTGTTGCCTCATCCATGGCGGGGTCGGCTACGGCAAACAGTTGCAGGAGCTCAAGGCGGGGGCCGATATCGTGATCGCCACTCCGGGTCGCTTGCTGGATCACCTGCAACAGAAGAATTTTGATCTGCGCTCCATCGAGGTGCTGGTGCTCGACGAGGTCGACCGCATGCTCGACATGGGCTTTGTCGATGATGTGAAGCGGATTATCAAACTTTGCAGCAAACAGCGTCAGACCCTGCTGTTCTCTGCGACCGTCTCCGAAGATATCAAGCGCCTCATTTCTTTCGCCCTGAAGGAACCGGTCGAGGTCTCGATCGGCATCAAACTTTCGCCGGCAGAGACGGTGAAGCACGAGATCTATCCGGTCGGAGCCATGCAGAAGTTCGACCTGCTGGTCGCCCTGATCGAGAAGATGGAGATCGACAGCATGCTCATCTTTTGCCGGATGAAGGTCGGTGCGGATCGTATTACCCGTTGGCTGAAAGAGCACGGCTATTCAGTAGAGGCCATGCACTCGAATTTGCCTCAAAATTTACGGACCAAGGCGTTGGAAAAATTTAAAAACGGGGAAACCAAAATTCTCGTTGCGACCGATATCGCTTCCCGTGGGCTGGACATTGCCAACGTCACCCATGTGATTAATTACGACGTGCCCGAGCACGCGGAGGACTACGTCCACCGCATCGGTCGGACAGGTCGTGCCAAACGCGAGGGGGATGCGGCCACCATCATCGCCCCGGACGAACATTCCAAGCTCGACGCGATTGAGAAGTTGATCGACCAGACCATCCCCCAGCGCCGTCTCGAAGGCTTTAATTATATCCACGAGCCGCATATCCGTGAGACGACCAGCAGCAAGCCGCGCCGTAGTCGCCGCAACGCCAGCACCAGTAAGTTCGGTCGCAGGCGGTAGCGCTCCTCAATTAAGTTTTTGCTATCATGTAGCGACCTTGCGAGAGCAAGGTCTGCTCGATATGCTGTTTAAGGATCGAAAAGACGGCACTGTCGTGCCATCGCTACGA
>PXBU01000033.1 GCA_003566795.1 Puniceicoccaceae bacterium
AGAATGCGGCATCCTACGGGCTGGATGAAGCAAACTTTACCGGAACGCCTGAAGCGCACAACAACGCTGCCTGGCAGACCGACTTGATGACGGACACCTTGCGGATCGGTCAAGGCCCGCCGAGCGGGGAATCCGCTCTATTAGTGAGCGCAGAAGGTTCTGACGCGCTCATTCTTTCCGAAACTGCCACTCTTACCGGGTCCGGCAGTTTTGGTGCTTCCCTAACTAACTATGGCACAATTGCCCCTGGCAATAGCCCGGGGACGATCACTTTTGAGGACGGCTTCACCAATGCGGGCACTTTGGAAATTGAACTGGGAGGCACTGAGCCCGGGACCGAGCACGACCAAATTGTGGTTACCGGGACCGCACATTTGGGTGGGGTTTTGGACATCAAGTTGATCGATGGATTTATCCCATCCGTCTTTCCTACGGGAGGTGACCGCTTCGTCATTTTGACGGCAGATGAAATCACCGGCAGTTTTGATTCTGCGGTCGGGCTCTTTGGTTTTGAAGGCAGCAAGTATTTTGAGATTGAGCAGACGGATACCGAGGTGGCCCTGGTGGCCAAAGCATTCACCCCAACTTCAAGCCTGCTGTGGAGTCAGCTACAATTTGTTCCGAGTATCGCTTCCGAGATCCTTGGTTTGGATGACGAACTCGGGATGCTTCTGAATCTTGACTACTTCCTGTTGACGGACCCAGTCAGCATCGAAGGAACCCTTGAGTTGGGCCCGCTTTTTGTTGAGGGCGATCTGACGTTCGATTTTGACGACGACTTTTTGACGATTGCTGGCGCGGACATTACGGTGAGCTTGTCGGCGGGGGGAGTGACGCTCGCGGTCACCAATGCGAATTTTGGTTTCCGGGCTGAGGAGAGTGAATCCGGATTTGGCGCATACTCGGCCTTTGCCGAGGGCACCGCTTCGCTGACTGGGCTGCCTGGCTTGAGCTTCTCGGGCAGTATGCAGGTATTTGCCAATACGACTGGCGACTCGGTGGTGGATTTTGGCGGTGCGATTGGCGAGGTTGATTTCGGTACGACCGACAACCGGTTCTTCCTGCGGGGCGAAGCGCTCACACTGCAAGTGGATGGGGTCTTTAATTTCTCGGGAAGCTTCACCTTTGATTTGGAGCGGACAGAAACGGCTCCCACTTTGTATGTGACGGCTGCCGCGGTGACCAGTTCGGTCAGCGCGGGCGATATTGTGCTGTCGCTTAATGACGGCAGTCTGCTAATGAAGGTGTCCGAAGAGTTGGATGAACCCGTGTTTGCTATCTACGCATTCGGCGATGTCAGCCTGGCGGGAGTCCCTGGTATTGAGATTTCCGGGAGTTTGGAGTTTTACGGCAACACCACGGGTGAGCGCCTGGTCGACTTTGATGTATTTGGCTTTGTCGATTTCCAGACCGCCGATGAGCAGTATGTGTTCAACGGTGCCAACCTTGCTTTAGCGATTGATGGATTTTTGACGCTGAACGGAAATCTGTTGGTGCAGAGCCAAACCGTGGGCGGTGATACCCAATTGTTGGTGACGGCCACGAATGTCAGCACCGCGCTAATTGTCGGCGATATTGAGTTGAGCGTTTTTGCCGGGGCTTTTGGTCTGCTGCTTTACACTAAAGAGGATGAATCTGCGGTGGCCCTGCACGCGGAGGGGACGGTCGGACTGAGTGGGCTGAGTGGCGTGTCGTTTAATGGCACCCTGGAACTGCTCTATAACCGCAGCGGGGAGCAGGTGGTGGATTTCGGTGATTACGGCGAAATCGATTTTGGCACGGATGCGGATCTGGATCGTTTCCGTGCTTCGAATCTGGAGCTGGTGATCGGTGGTTTTATTTCTGCGCGGGGTGATTTCCTGATTGAGCGGGAAACCGTGGGCGCGGCATCCCGCCTCTTATTCACGGCGGAAAATGTGAGTGCTGGTATGGCGGTCGGTTCAGCCGCGCTGAATGTGACGGACACCAGTCTGGCTCTGCTGCTGTTGGATGATGGTTCCGGGACGAGTTATGCCCTGCATGTGCAAGGGGCCGCTGCGCTGGATGGTTTTGCCGGGGTTTCGATGTCGGGCACCATGACGATCCTGTCCAACACGACTGGTGTTCAAGTGGTCGATTTCGGTGACTACGGCGAAATTGATTTTCAGACAAGCGACGAAATTCAATCCTTCAGTGGTCTGGACTTGCAATTGAGCATCGATAACTTTGCCAGCCTGACGGGTGACTTCACCGTCGAGCGTGTGGTGGCGGGCGAGGCGACAACGATTTTAGTGACGGGTGAAAACATTATCGCCACCATGGGGGCGGCTCCGATTGCGCTGAGTGTTAGCGATGCGGGCTTCGGCCTGGCGCTCTTTGAAGGGAGCTACGCCCTGCATGCCGAGGGGCTGGTTGCCTTGACGGGTGTGCCCGGCTTGACGCTTGCCGGAACTGTGGCCGTTTTTGCAAACACCACTGGTCAGCAAACCGTGGACTTTGGTGGTTATGGTGAAATTGACTTTGGCAGTGCGGATGAACAGTTCGCTTTCGTCGGCACGGGGCTGACGATTGGGATCGATGACCTGGTCACGGTAAGTGGTGATTTAACGATCCAGTATGTGGTCGATGGCCTGGACGAATCCATTCTCGTCATCGGTGACTCCATGAGCGCTTCGCTTGAGCTCGGCGAGATCGGGCTGGATTTGTCCGAGGCGGCCTTCGCCTTGTCGCTCTTCAATAGTGCCGGATCTTCTGTGTATGCCTTGCATGCGGACGGTGCCGTTGAGCTGACTGGCATGGACGGTGTGACATTTGGCGGCAATCTCGATTTCCGGGTGAACACCACGGGCGAGCAAGTGGTCGATTTCGGCGACTACGGTGCGATCGATTATGGCACCCGCTCGCGCTTGTTTGCTTTCGAGGGGAGTGAAATGGTCATCGCGGTGGACGGATTCGCCCGCCTGACGGGTGTGTTCAACATTACCTATGATGGCGAAGGCGACGATGCCTTCCTGCTGGTGACGGGTTCGGATGTGATGGCCAGCCTGGGTGCTGAGCCGATTGAGATTAACGTGAGTGATGCGGCTTTTGCCCTGTTACTCTATAGTAAAGAAGACCAGACAGTATTCGCCCTGCACGCGGCAGGGGACGTCGCTTTAAACGGAGTGCCCGAAGTGACGCTCACCGGGTCCATCGAGATCTGGGCCAACACCACAGGTGAGCAGGTCGTCGATTTTGGTGCCTATGGTGAAATCGACTATTTAACGACCGAGGATAGTTTTGCCCTGCGCGGCAGTGATTTGACTTTTGTATTTGATGGTTTCGCCAGTGTCGGCGGCGAGTTGACGATTGTGTTGGTTGATGACGGAGCGAATGAGTCCATCTTGGTCACGGCGGAAGACGTCACCGCGACTTTGAATGCCGGGCCGGTCGCGATCACCGTCAGCGAGGCATCTTTCGCACTCGCATTTTTCAGTGATGGGGTGGCCACGGACTATGCTTTCTATGGCGAAGGTTCGGTCGCTTTGAGTGGTCTGCCCGGGGTCAGCCTGGCGGGGGATATGACGGTTTGGGCCAACACCACCGGGTCGCAGGAAATTGAGTTTGGTGATTTTGGCACGGTGGACTATGGGAGTGATGCCGACATCCTGGCATTTACCGGGGAAGACCTCGTGCTGGCGGTCGATGGCTTTGTCTCGATCAGCGGGTCCATCGCATTCGCCAAGTCCGGCGATCAAATCGTGGCGGCTGGTACTAACATCAGCGCTGGCCTGAATCTGAGCGACACGATCTTTGCACGTGTGGACGGCGCCGATTTCGGTTTGATCCTGAGCGAGACGGAATTCGGTTTTGAGACGACAGGCGGGTCCTTCATCCTGTCGCTGGCACCCTTGGCGGCGGTCACGGCTGAGAGTGTCGAGATTCGCTACACCAATGCAGCCACTACCATCGCGGCGGAAACTGTGGTGGGCGCGGGTGCCGTCAGCTATGAATTCAGCGAAACGATCGCGTCCGAAACCCAGACCTTCGCGGTCGATGGGTTGACCGCGAGTGTGGCCGATGTGGTCACTTTGAATGGGGATGCGGATTTCAGCCTGGGTGTGAACGGCGATATCGCAGCGAACTTTACCGGCACCCTCGATGTGGTCGGATTGTTTGAGCTGAGCGGCATCTACAATCTACTCTTCGACGCGGCAGCCGGGGAAACTCGCATCGCGGGAACGGAAATCAACTTCAACGTCCGTGTCGAAGGCACGGAACTCCTGTCTTTCAGTAACGGATCCGGCGGCTTGCTGATCACCGAGGGCGGTGTGGCCGGCACACTGAGTGGCGAGGTTTCGCTCTTGAGCGGCTTGCCCGACGTGACACTGACCGCCGATTCCTTTACGGCGACCTTCAACACTATCGCGGGTGCGGTCAACGAGACCTTCACGGTGGGCGAAACATCGATCGAGCTGCAAGCGCCCGCCGGGCCATTCCTGAATTTGAGTGCCGATGCCACCACCTTCACGCTGATGGGTTTCAGCCTGGAAGGTAATATTGCCTTTGAGCGTCAGGTGGTCGCGGGTGAGGAATTGATGATCATCAGCTTCAATGAAGTGAGCATCGCCGCCGGCTTCGGCGGTGAGGGCACGGGCGGCGAACTTTTGAGTGTGACGGATGCCAATGGTGAATTTGTCATTCTGCCGGATGGTGCTGTGGTGGGGCGTCTTTCCTTTATTGCCGATGTAGATCTGGCTGTGATCAATGCCGGTGCCGCCGTCACTTTATTCTTCAACGAGACCGGCAGTGCTGTGGAAGTCGAGACATTGGGTGGTTTGGTGCAGATTGCCGCGACTGGTCCGGCGGATTCGACTGTTTGGGTGGAAGCCGCGCTGAGCATTTCCATGCCCGGCGTGGAGATTAACGGGATCTTCAGCTACGCCAGCGGCAGCAGCACGATCATCATCGGTTCACAAGTTGAAGCCTTTGTTGGAGACAACATCAACGGGCGGGTGGGCCTCGAGCTCACCAATGGGCGGGGCTTCTTCTATGAGGATGAAGGTGTGATCAGCGGCTTTATTAGTGGCACGGTGACCATCGTGGGGATCGATGGATTGAGCCTGACCACTAACATGACGCTGCGTTACAACAACGCCACCACGGCGATCAGCGAGAGTTTCACCGTCGCCGGTGAGCTGATTGAGTTGGAATTTGATGCGAGTGAGGTCAATACCGCCGGAGCGGCCTTCATTCAGCTGACCGCCGATGATCTCGCACTTGAGTTTGGCGGCGTCATCGCCGTGAGCGGGAATTTCGAGTTTACCCGGCAGGGGCAGCAGTTTGTCGCGATCGCGAGCAATGCGGCCGCTTCGATGAACGCCGGTGATGTCGGCGTCGAAATCGAGAATCTTGAACTGGCCTTGTTGATCAACACCGGCGAGGAGAATGGCAGCTTTGCGCTGTATGCTTCCGGTGATGCCGCTCTGACGGGTGTGCCATCAATCGAACTGAGCGGCACCCTCAGCGTGTGGGCCAATGTGACCGGCGAGCAAGCCGTTGATTTTGGTGGTGCCATCGGGACGATTGACTACGGCACCGAGAGCGAGATTTACGCATTCATCGGGGAGGACCTGACCTTTGCAATTGATAGCTTTGTCGAGATTGCCGGTGACCTGGCGATCTTTACGGTGGACGGTGATATCGTGGTGGTTGGCTCGGGTATCGACGCATCGCTCAGTGCCAGCAGCGAGATTTACGCGCGTGTCGAAGGGGCTGATTTCGGATTGGTGATGGGCAACGGTGAATTCGGCTTCGAAGTTTCCGGTGGAACCTTCGCGCTGGCAATGGGCCCACTCGCGAATGCCAGTGCCGACGAAGTGATTATCCGCTATACCAATGCGGCAACGTTTATTGCTGAAGGCAGCGAGGTGGGCGTCAACGACATCACGTATACCTTCAATACCCAGATCGAATCGGGCCTCGTATCCTTCGAGGTGCTGGGGCTGGAAGTCGATCTCCTGTCGGTGGCCACGCTTTCCGGTGATTTTGCTTTCGCTCGCGATGGTGGTGATCTCGTCGCTATCGGGCGTGATGTGGCCGCCTCAATCGCTGCGGGCAGTGCCAGCGCGGGACTCTTCGATGGCGAAATCGGTCTGCTTTACCGCAACGGTGCACTGGGACTGGAAGCCAGTGGTGCCGTCGCGATTACCATCGATGGCCTGGGTTCGATCAATGCGTCGCGCGTCTTTTTCGCCTATAATGAATCCGGTGAAGAACTGATCGGTGAAACCATCGAGATCGGCGACTTTAGTTACACCTTTGAGTTCCTGCCCGCATCCGTCGGTTATCTGGCGGTGAGTGTGGTTGGACTGGAAGCGACTTTGGCCGATGTGCTTTATCTGCGTGGTGATTTCGGCTTTAGTGCCGACGAAGCTTCGGGCGAACTTCTGGTGGTGGGTTCCGGTATCGAGGCGGGATTGGCCGCTGGTGAATTTGAAGCCGGGGTGCGCAATGCCGCCTTTGGTTGGGTGATCGCAGCAGATGGCTCCAGTGCGCTGGAAGCTCAAGGCACCCTCCAGATCAACCTGCCCGGTGCGATTGAGCTGAGTGCCGAAACCGTGACGCTGCGCTTGAACGAAACTGATGTTGCCTACACCGGCGAGGTGATCGAAGCCGCCGGCGTGAGTTACACCTTTGCCGACTTGGCCGCCTCCACGACTTTGAAAGAGCTGAGTGTGGATAATGCCGAATTGACGGTTGCGGGCTTTGTACAAATCAGCGGCAACTTTGCGATTCGTTCTGAAAACAACACGGTCAAGGTCGGGCCGGATACCGTTGCGGTGGATGCGTTGACGATTGGCGCGAGTGAGGTGAATGCCTTCGCCGGATACAATGCCGACACTGACAACGCCATCGGCCTGGCGCTGCAGGAGGTGACCTTTGCGGTTGGCATTTTCTCGGAAATTGGTGGTGAGCGGGCATGGACGACTTTGCAGGGGAATGTTGGATCCGTCGCGGTGGTGGGTGTACCGGGGCTGACTTTGGCGGTGACCAACTTCGCGCTGGAAGTGAACCTGGCAGCCAGTGACGGCAGCGTGATCGACTACAGCGCAGAGAATTATACGGTCAATGTAGGTGGTGCCAACACGGTGGACTTCAGCATGGATGCGGCGGATGGCGAACTCATTCAAGTAGCCGGCAGCCTTGAGTTGGAAGTGGCCAGCCTCTTCCGGGTGGACGGTAATTTCGCCTTTGTCAGCCGCAGCGACGAAGTGCGCTTGTCGGACGGCAGCACGGTCGAGGTGGACATGATCACCATCGGTGCCAATCAGGTGAATGCCTTCGCCGGGTTGAGCGATATTGGATTTGAATTAGCCGAGGCGGATTTCGCGCTGGTGCTGATGACGGAGCAAAGCAACCCCGCGCGTAAGTGGATGGCGCTGGAGAGCACGGTGGGTAGCGTGGCTTTTGTTGGTGTCGACGGTCTGACGGTCGCCGCAGATACGGTCCTCGTGCAGATCAACCAAAACATCGGCAGTGAGGGTGCACCGATCCCGCAGGACGACGTCCTGACCGCCACCATTCTACGACTCGACATGCAAATGGGCGCCGGCACCTTGTTCTTTGGATTGGGTGCCGACACCGCAAGCGTCACCGTGGCCAGCGGCGATACCGACACGACGCTGCGGAACCGCATCACGGCAGCCCTGGAAAGTCTCGCGGCGATTGGCGTGGGCAATGTCACGGTCACGGGCACCCGTGCGGCCGGGTTCACGCTGACATTTGACGGCGACTTACTGGGGCAGGATTTGACCGGGCTCACTGTTGCGGCTGAAGGGCCAGAAGTCACTACCACCATCGTTGAGCGTGTCGCTGGTGCCGCCGAAGTCATCGACGAGACACGCGAGATTGAAACTATCAACACGGTGCTCCGCCTCGAAACGAATATCGAATCCGGATTCCTGGATTTGGTTCTGCGGGGCCAAACGACTCACCGCATCATCGTAACGGCTGAAGATAGCGATGCCGATATTCGTGATCTGCTGGTGCAAGCGATTGGTGCCTTCGCAGCCGTCGGATCGACCAACAACGTAGCGGTCACGGGTGATCGTGCCAGTGGTTTCACGATTGAATTTATAAACGGCGCGGCCGGTGAGGACTTCAGCGACCTGGTGTTGACGGTCAACTTGCCTGGGGTCGAAGCATCGGTCGCCACGATTGTCCGCGGTGCCACAGTCGAGACGACCAGCTCGGCTGGTGGTGAGTATGTTCGTGAGCGGCAAATGCTCGCCTTTAGTGATGGCACCCGTTCCACCAATACCCGTTACGTGCTGTCCTTTGACGGCTTGTCCACTGGCCCGATTGATTTCTCGATTAATAGCCCCACTTACAACCGTGCCCTGATCCAGGCCGCTCTGGAAGGACTGACTTCGATCAAAAAGGGCAATATTCGGGTGACATTCGATCAAAGTTCGACCTCGGCGGCCCCGCGCTATTTCATCGATTTCACCGGTGTGCTGGCTTACCAGGATGTGCCGCAGATTGAGGTAGTGAGTGCCAATAACGTGACGGTCGTGGCATCGACCATCCGCGATGGGCAGTCCGGTGAAACTGAGACTACGACGGAAATTATTGCCGCCGTCCAAGAGTTGCAGGTAAGTTCTGAGGCTGCTGGCGGATTTACCCTTACGCTGGAATACGAGGGCGATCATTATACCACCAGTCTCCTGGCATTCGATACGGATGCACCCACCATCGAAGATGCTCTGAATCTCGCGCTTGCTCCCCTTGGTGGTCAGGTATCTGTCGAGGCTCTGACACAAAATCGTTGGCACATCACCTTCGGCGGTGCTCTGGCGGGTATTGACCTTGCGCGGTTGGAGGTGACCCCGGAGCTGGATCCCGTGCGTGGCACGCTAATTGTCGAGGCTCGTGGATTTACTCGTGAGACAGTAGAGACCGAAACGACACCTGCTGTGAACGAAGTGCAGCGGGTGCACATTGATTCGGAAGGATCCGGCACCTACACTTTAAGTCTGCTGTTTGAGGGGGAAACCTACACGACCGAAGCGCTGAGCTTTGATGCCCGCTCGGGGGACATCGTGGATGCCCTCGCTCTGGCCTTTGCGGATGTTCCAGGTTGGAGCTTCCGGGTCGAGCGTTTTGGCCGCGCGCACTTTAACGTCATCTTCCGTGGTGCGCTGGGTGGTCAGGATTTGCCTTTGATGGAAGTTGCGGTGACGGCCGACCCCGTATCGGCTGCGCTGAGCGTCGATCAAGTCGGTGAAGTCATCGCGCAGGATGACATCGTTCCTGATGCCGATCCCAATCTGGTAGTGGATTTCGCGATTCTGCCACTGGAAGTGATGACCGGCCCGGACAGCAGCTACACGTTGACGATGGATGGGATTGACGGACGACTGGTCCGGGTCACGGGTGATTTCGAGCTCGATATTTTTGGTTTCTTCCACGTGAGCGGTGCGCTCGGGTTTGAGTCCTCGCGGCGCGAAGTCACACTCGACGATGGTGCCACTGTCATGACCGATATGTTGAGCCTGGGCGGTGGAGGCATCGAGGTCTTCGTCGGCATCAGCGGCGGCACGGAAGATGCCATCGGCTTGAGCATGGAGGAAATCGACTTCGCGTTGGGCATTTTCTCCGAGAGCGACGGCGAGCGTGTCTGGACGGCGCTGCAAGCTGAGGTGACGGATGCCCGCTTCATCGGAATCGATGACTTTACCCTGGCAGTGGAAGATCTAGCCGTGCAGATCAACCGCCCATCCGACGATGACCGCTTGATTGATTTCTCCGCTTCTCCGATCACCATCGTGACCGGTCCGGGCCTGAGCCAAACGCTCGACATGGATGGCAGTCTGGGTGAACTCTTCAGCATACGCGGCGACCTGACGATCGACATCGCCGGTTTCGCCAGCCTGTCCGGCACCTTTGCCTTTAGCCGCACGACACCGGGCGGGATCGAAACCTTTATCGCAGTGGGTGAAAACGTGAGCGCTTCACTGAAAGCAGCTGATGGGATCGAGGTCAGCATAAGCGGCGCGGCCTTTGGCTTGATCGCCACAGCGGACACTCTGGCATTTGAAACGAAGGGCGGCTCGCTACTCGTTGCGCTGGATCCACTGGCCAACGTGTCGGCGGCGAGTGTCAATGTCCGCTACACGAATGACGCCACCACGATCGCTGCCGACACCGAACTCGTCGTGGACGGCATTGAGCATATCTTCGACGACGAAATCGAAGCCGGTTTCCTGGGAATCGAAGTAGAAGCTCTCAGTGCCAGTGTGCTGGGAGTGGTCACCCTGAACGGCGACGCTACCTTTAGCCTTAACGCGGCCGAGGATGTCTTGATCACCTTTGACGGCACCCTGGATGTGGCCGGTTTCTTCGTCATGTCGGGTGATGTGGTGCTGGAGCACAGTGCGGCCAATGAAGAATTCCGCCTGTATGGCCGCGATCTCAGCTTGATCGTTTCAATTGACGGGGTCGATCTGCTCGCCTTCACCGGCGGCTTCGGTGGTTTGCTGCTGACGAACGAGGGCATCGCCGCCACACTGACCGGCGACCTTGAGTTGCTGGGCGGCATCCCCGGGTTCGCGCTCACCGCGACTGCCTTCAACGTGCGCTTCAATAGCATGGCCCGTGCGGTCAATGAGACCTTCGTGGTCGACGATGAGCCGATCACCTTGGAAACCCCAGCGGGCCCCTACCTCTACCTCTCTGCTTCGCCCGTAACTGTCGGCATGTATGGCTTCAACTTGCAGGGTAATATCGCCTTCCAGAAAGAAAGCACCGTCGATGGCGACATTCTGACGGTGGTCTTCTCTGAAATGGAGTTGATCGGCGGCTTCGACGGTGAAGGTACTGGTGGGACATCTATCGCGATTGAAGACGCATCCGGGGTCTTTGTGGTGCTGCCCGGCGACGGTCTGGCCGGGCGTTTGATTTTCAATGCGAGTGCCGCACTGCCCGGGATCGACGCCGGTGCACAGGTGCAAATGTTCTTCAATAACACCGGTGAAGCCGTCGAGACGAGTGGCCCCTTTGGCACGATTGAACTGGCCGCCACCGGACCGAATGATTCCGAAGTCTGGATTGAGGCCGACGTAGAGTTCAACTTCCCGGGCATCGAGATTTCCGGTACCTTTAGTTACGCCAGTGGCAGCTCGACCATCGTCATCGGCACGCAAGTGCAGGCCTTCGTTGGTGACAATATCAGTGACAGCCGCATCGGCATTGAGCTGACTGATGGCCAAGCCTTCTTCTACGATGATAGTGGGGTGCTCAGCGGCTTCGTGACTGGTCGCGTCGAGTTTGTCGGTATCGATGGCCTGACAGTCAGCTCGATTATGACGCTGCGCTACAACGCCGCCACGACTGCGATTTCTCAAAGCGCAACGGTCGGCGGCGATCTGGTCGAACTCGAATTTACCGCCGAAGAAGTCGGTGATGGCACGACACCCTTCATGCAGTTCATCGCGCAAAATGTGGCGATCGATATGGGTGGTGTGATGGCTCTCGGCGGTGATCTGACGCTGACCCGCGACTCGAACAGCTTCACGGTTATCGCCAACGATGCTTACGCCTTTATCGGCGATGGTCCCTACCTGCGTTCCAACGGCACGGTCAATCCGGCAGCTGTGGGTGTGGCTGTGAGCAATATTGATCTGGCGATGTTCATCGACACCGACAGTGAGGGTGGCGAATTCGCGCTTTATGCTTCCGGCGACGCCGCGCTGCTGGGTGTCAGTGGGATTACACTCAGCGGCAATCTGAATGCCTGGGTCAACACGACCGGCCAGCAGGTGATTGACTTTGGCGGCTCTATCGGGCCAATCGACTACGGAAGCACAAGTGCCGTCTATGCCTTCAGTGGCAACGACCTTGAGTTCTCGGTTAGCGACTTCGTCTCCATCACCGGCTCAGTTAGCTTCCAGTATTCCGCCGGACGCATCGAGGTGGCTGGTGAAGACATCAGTGCTTCGCTCAGTCTCTCGGAATCGGTCTTTGCGCGGGTCGATGGAGCCAATTTCGGACTCTTCATTGAGGGTAATCAAACCGCTTTTGAAGTGTCGGGGGGTTCCTTCTCACTGGGCTTGGGTGACTTTGCCAGCGTGAGTGCCGCATCCATTACGGTGCAGTATACCAATGCCGATACTGAAGTCGCTGCGAATACCGAGGTGGACGTCTTCGGGCGTGATTACGAATTCCTCACCCAAATCGAAAAGTCCACCGTATCTTTTGTTGCCAATGGTTTTTATGCCAACCTGCTCGATGTAGCCACGCTGGAGGGCGACTTCGGCTTCGCTGCGGTCGGCGACGAATTCCGCGTGGTGGGTCAAAACGTCGATGCCACCATTGCGGCCGGAGCGGTTTCTGCCGGTATCCGCGATGGTCAATTCGGTCTAGTTTACCGCGATGAGAAGATCGCCTTTGAAGGTTCCGGCAGCATGTTCCTCGACGGGGCCGGATTCGCCAATGCCAGTGCCGATGAGGTCTATCTCGGTTACAACGAGAATGGCTTGGACCTGGTCGGTGAAACGCTGACGGTGGGCAACCTGGACTATACCTTCCGCCACTTGCCCGTGGCAGTTGATTACCTGGCCGTCGCTGTGACCGGGCTGGAGGTCAACCTGGCCGATATTCTCTACCTGCGGGGTGACTTCGGTATCAGCGTCGACGGTGTGACGGATGAAGTCACACTGACTGCCAATAATGTCGAGGCAGGTATCGAGGTTGGCTCCTTTGCTGCCGGGGTGGAAAATGGCAGCCTCGGCATGGTGATCGACAGCGAGGGCAACATCGTCCTCGAGGCGACTGGTTCGCTCTTTGCTGACTTGCCCGGCGATATTAGCCTGAGCGCGGAAACGGTGCGCCTGCGCATGAACGAAACCGGAAACGCCTACACCGGTGAAGTACTTTCTGTGGCAGGCATCGATCACACCTTCGGTACCATGGAAGCGGCCACCGATCTCCTCGAAATCGCGGTGGACGGTGCTAGCCTGAATGTAGCCAACTTTATTACCATCGAAGGTAATCTGGCGATACGCTCGCAAACCGAGACGCTTTACCTGGATGAGGATACCACCGTCGAGGTCGAGTTGCTCACCATCGGCGCCGGCGACGTGAATGCATTTGCCGGTTACAAAGCGAACAGCCCGGATGAGATCGGACTGCGCTTGACCGATGTCAATGTCGCCCTGGCTCTGATGGATGAAGTGGACGGCAGCCGTTCATGGACCGCCCTGCAAGCCACTGTCGGCAGCGCCGCCTTTGTGGGTGTGGACGGACTGACGCTGACTGTTAACGACTTTGCGCTGGAAGTAAATTTAGCGGCGGACGATGCTACCGTGATCGATTTTGCCAGTGGTCCGCTCAACGTCCCCACGGGCGCGACCAGCTCGATGCCCTTCACTATGTCGGCTGCGGATGGCGAACTCATTCAAGCGGTCGGTGGCATTGAATTCGAGCTCTTTAACTTTGTCACCATTTCGGGTAACTTCGCGATAGTGAGCAGCAGCGAGACCGTCTATCTGGATGAAGATACCCCGGTCGAAGTGGATTTGCTGTCAGTCGGTGCCAGTGATGGCGAGGCGTTTGTAGGATTTGATGGGGTTGGTATCGAAGTGACGGGAATGGAATTCGGCTTGGCTATCCTTTCCGAGCAAGATGGCTCGCGCTCCTGGGTAGCTACCCGTGGTAGGATCGAATCGGCCGCATTGGTCGGCATCTCGGGCCTGACGCTCGAAGTGAACACACTCGAGCTGCAAATCAATCTGGCAGCTGCCGACGAATCGGTGATCGACTTCAGCGTCGAAGCTCTTGACATCTTGACCGGCCCCGAGAGCTCCTTGGCACTTAACATGGATGCCGACGATGGCGAGTTGCTCCAACTCACCGGTAATCTGGTCTTTGCTATCGGCGGCTTTGTCTCACTGCGTGGTGGGTTTGCCGTGCGCAGTGCCTCGACTACTTTGAATGTGGGTGAGGAAGGTCCCGTCGAGATGGATGTGCTCACCATCGGCGCGGGCAATGTGAATGCCTTTGTCGGTTTCAACGAAGGGGAATCGAATGAAACCGGGCTCAAGCTGTCGGACGTGAATGTGGGCCTTGGTATCTTCTCCGAGAAGTCTGGTAGTCGCTCTTGGGTCGCCTTGAAGGCCAACGTGGGTGCGGTCGAAGTTCGCGGCATCCCCGGCCTCGAACTCGCGATCACCGATTTTGGATTGGAAGTGAACCTTGAAGACACGGACGGAACAGTTATCGATTTCGATGCCACGAACTACACCATCCTGACTGGCCCCGAAACTTCTGAAACGCTGGACATGGCGGCCTCTCAAGGAGAGTTGATTCAGGCCGTAGGCAGCATTAAAATATCCCTGTTCGAATTCTTTGAGGTCTCCGGCGACTTTGCCTTTGTTAGTCGCAGCGAAACGGTGAAGGTGGATGACGACTATGTCGAAGTCGATATGATCACGGTGGGGGCCTCGAATGTGAATGCTTTCGCCGGGGTAAATGGAATTGGCTTCGAACTGACGAATGCCGGGTTTGCGGTCGGTATCTTTACCGAGAAGGAGGGCTCACGCAGCTGGGTGGCTCTGAAAGCGAACGTCGAATCAGCCGCCTTTGTCGGCATCCCGGAATTTACCGTCGAGGTCAACGACATCCAAGTGGTGATTAACACCAACGCTAGCGACGACAGCGTAATTAATTTTGAGGCCGATCCGATTGATGTCTTAACCGGACCTACCTCCAGCGTTCCTTTTGACATGGAGGGTATCTTCTCCATCGCGGTGCGCGCGTCCGTCGTGATCGACGTAGCGGGCTTCGTCACCTTGCGCGGCACCTTCGGTTTCAGCATTACCGAAGTGGATGGCGTGCAATACCTGACCGCCACCGGCGAGGGCATCACGGCGGCACTCGAAATCGGCCCGGCCTATGTGCGGGTGGTGGATGCGAACTTCGGCTTCCGCGCCGGCGGTGATCAATTGGTCTTCGCCACCTCCGGCGGTCGCTTTGAATCTGGCCTGGGAGACATCCTGACGGCCAACGTCGATGAAGTGATCGTCCAGTTTACCAACGAAAATACCTCGGTGGAGAAGGACGATTACCTCGATGTGCTGGGTGTCCGCTACACCTTCCAAGAGTCGATTGGCACCAACACCATTGCGTTCCGCGCCATCGGGGTGGACATTAACATTTTCAATGTGGTTACGGTGAAGGGCAGCGTAGCCTTCGAAAAGACCGACCAGGATGTGGTCGTGCGCACCGGACTACGCCAGGATGTGGTGGCGGCGGAAACCATTACCTTTACTGGTGGTGATATTGAACTCTTCGTTGGCGTGAACGATCCGAATCCGGATGAGCGCATGGGCTTCATCGCCAGCGGCATTGCTTTCGGCTTCTCCTACATCACCGAGAAAGACGGTGGCCGCAGCTGGTTCGGCGCTCAGGCTAAGATGGATGAGATCGGCTTCATCGGACTGCCGGAAAGTGATTTTGAGGTGCAAAATATCCAAGATGTAGAAGTCCTCCTCAACTGGGGCTTTAGCGACGATGGTTCCGTGGTCGACTTCAACCGCACCAACGAATTGTTGGGTAATCCGATTGGTTCCGCCGATACCTTCATTATGGATATCGACGGGGGCAAAGGCCGTTTCCTCGGTGCCGAACTGAATATCGGGATTCGCATCGCCAACTTCTTCCAGGTTTCGGGCACCTTCGCCTTCCAGTTGATCATTGAAAGTGAAGTGGAGCTTTCGCACGCCAGCCCGCTGAACATTATCAACGGGGAGATCGAAATTCCGGGCTTTGATGATCTCATCACGCCAGCTGACGAATCCCAACTGGACAGCACTGACGAGAACAACATGCTGGCCTTGTTGACTCGCGTGACCGTCGAAGGGTTCACTATAGGCGCCGGTCAACTGAACGCATCCCTTGGAGTTCCCGGTGGTCCGCGAATCGTTCTGGAGGATGTCGCTTTCACCTTCGTCTTCCTGCGTGAGAAGAACGCCATCGTCGAAGAACTGCGCCGCTATTGGATCGCCGTTGAGGCCGAGGCCGGACGGATTGAATTGGAGGGGATCCCCGGGCTGGAAATCCGTGGTGAAAACCTGCAGGTAGCCATCAACTTACAAGCCTTCATTCTGGTTCCCGAGCCCACCACTCAAATCCGGATACCGATCCCGATTGATGGCACCACGATTGACTTCGAAAAATCCGCCGCCCTGGGGAACACTTTCGGGACCGAGAGCACGCTCATTATGAGCATGCCGGGCCAACCTTTGGGCTATGTTCAGGCACTGGGTTACGTGAAGATTAACGCCTTCGATGTGGTGCATATTGAGGCCAATGTCATCTTCGAGGAAACTACTGAAACGGTGCGACTGAACACCGGTGAAGAGGTGGAAGTGGATGTGCTGGCAATCGGTGCGACTAATGTGAACTTCTTTGTCGGCTTTAATCCCGGCACGGATGATGCGATTGGCTTTGGCGTCACTGATGCCAGCTTCCTCATTTTGAATATGACAGAAACGGAACCGCTGCCCGGTGAGACCGCCCGGGTGTGGTCTTCCATCAAAGCGGAGATTGGTTTCATCGGCTTTACCGGTGTCGATGCCTTTGAAGTTTCCGGTAACAATCTCGTTTTGGCCATGAACCGCGCGGCTGCCGGTGGCACGGTGGTCGACTTCAGCTCCGAGACGGGTATCCCGCTGGAAATCTCCGATTATGGCTTCATCTACGAGCTGCAAAAGAGCGATCAAACCATCTTGAAGATCGCCGGAACCTTCCGCGTCCAGGCCTTTGGTTTGGTCGATATTGAAGTGAGTTTGGATATTATCCAAACCTTCCTCACCATCGATCTGAGCGATGGCAGTAGCACGGAGGTCGGGATGTTCACCTTCGCGGTGCAGGATGTTTCCTTCTTTGCCGGATTCAATGACGTCGGTATTTTCCTCGACGACGCCAGCCTCGGATTGGTCGTCGCAGTGGACGTCAACCCCTTGAGCTTTGGTCGGGTTTGGGTGTCTGCGGTGGCCTCCGCCGGCTCGGTTGGCTTTACTGGCGGCGATATATTCGACGTCCGGGCCGATGACATGAAGCTCGTCATCAACACTGCCTCCATTGATGGCGTCACGGCTGACTACTCCAACGACCCCTTGCAACTGCGCGAAGGATTCGGTGCCGCCATTGGCAGTTTCAGCACCGGGGGTGAACTCACCGACATTGAAATCAACCTGAGTGGTGCCCAACTCGGCATTCGAGGCGATCTGAGCCTCGATTTTCTCGGCGTGCTCACGGTCGATGGTACCTTCACTTTCCGCTCCAGTCGCCAGACGCTCGATCTGAGTGATGGTTCGACGGTGGATGTGTTTGCCATCGAGTTCTCGGCGGTGGGCGCCAATGGCTTCCTCGGCTTCCCGGGCAATGACTCACTCGATCGGATCGGGTTCTTTATCGAAGACTTGGATCTGGGCTTGGGGATTTATACCGATGTCGACGATCCATTGGCTGCGTGGACGCTGCTCGATGTCGCCGTCGGATCATTAGGTTTCACCGGTCTGCCCGGGGTGGCACTCGCGGCCGACGATTTGAATTTGAGCTACGTTCGCTTGGCACCTAGTGGCTTGGCCATTAATTTTGACCTTTCGCCGATCAACTTCGGTAATCCGGACTTCGATGTGAATCTCACCATGGCCGATATCGGCTTCGATCTCGGGCTCCCTGACTTCTCAATGCTCGATCTCGGATTGGCTTTCCCGGATGTGGATGTGGATTGGAGTGCGTTGACCCTGCCGGATTTGTTGGCTCAACTCGCGGCGCTCGACCTGCCGGGCCTGGATATCACCCTGCCGGATGTTGACGTTGACTGGCCGGAGTTGACCCTCGCCGAACTCTCCCTGGCCTACCCGGATCTGGGGATCGACTGGGAGAACCTTTCGCTCTACGAATTTATCATCAATTTGCCCAAGCTGAATCTACCCGGTCTTGAGATATCGATGGGCTTCCCGGATGCCCCCGACTTTGGAAGTCTCTTTAAGTTCATCGGCGATTTTAATATCAACCTGTTCGATCTGATTAACTTCGAACAGTCGATCGATATTCAACTTGAGTTTGAAACGCTTGTTCTGAGTGATGGCTCGATCACCGAAGTGGTTTACGCCAGCTTCGCGCTCACGGGGATTGATATTTTTGCCGGATTTGGAGAGTTCGGTTTGCAGATCGACAATTTAACCATCGCAGCAGCGCTGGTCATTGGGCCGACCACCGGATCAGCCTGGGTCACCGGGTTTGCCCGCAGTGACTTCATCGGCCTGGTGGGTGTGCCTGGAGTGGAACTGCAGGCGCAGAGTGCCGAAATTGTGCTGAACACCGCGGACTTACTCGGACGGGTCATCGATTTTGAGGCCAAGCCATTAGAGGTGCCTGTCGGTTTTGGCCTGAATCTGGGTGATTTCGATCTGACTTTGCCGCTGGGTGATGGAACTGTCCTTATTGAAACTCCCGGGCGTTTGGGTGAGCAGTTGGCTGTCTATATTGGCGGTGCAGTATTGAGCATCCAAAACTTCCTTCATCTGAGCGGCGACTTTGCCTTTGGCCTTGGTTCGCGTTCCGGGGCCACGATGGTGACCCAAGGTTTACTGATGGGCAAGTTGCCCGTCATGCGCTTCTTCTCGATTGCCGCAACAAATGTGGATGCCTTCCTTGGCTTCGGTACGCCCTACTTTGGTGAAGGGGATCCGGGCGATACGGTGGGCATTTTTGCCCGCAATGTTGATGTCGGCTTTATTCAGTGGACCACCGGTTATAGCAGCCTCAAGTTTAGCGTGGAGCAAGCCGGCTTGGTTGGCCTCGGGGATGTGCTCAGTGTCAATCTTGAGGGAATCTCGGTAGAGATGAACTTCTTTATTCCGCCACCGCCATCTGGCCCACCGCCAGGTATTACGCCTGCAGGGGAGATTCCCGTTTTTAATCAGATTGAACTCTCGACCGGGCAGTGGACGACCGCCTACATCGACTATATCGCCAGCTTTGGAGAAGAGGGTCTAGAGCTTGCCACTGGCGGTGAGTCCATCTTCATCGACTTTGACAGTCGTATCGGTATCCGCGCTAGTGTCGAGTGGGCGGAATTCGCCATTGCCGAGTTCCTCTACCTGGAAGGTTCTTTTGTCTTCTCGGCCGGGGAGCAAACACAATTTGTGGCTGCTCAAACCGGGTTAATCGGCAATCTGACCGAGGACCTGTTCCCCTTCAGTATCGACCGGATTTTCCACGATGTGGAGATCATGACCATTGGAGCGATTGATGTGAGTGGCTTCGCCGGTATCGGTGATTGGAAGTCAGACGATCGCGTTGGTCTGGCCATCGACAACGCCAGCTTTGGCATGGCACTGTTACGGCCCACCGGGCTTGGGGGGCTTGTGATCCCGGGGCTGGATAACGTCTTGCCGACTTATGTCGCGGTGAAAGCTGAAGTCGAATTTGCGGGCTTGGTTGGCTTCGACGACTTTATGGATGTGCGGGTCGAGGGAGTTGAAGTTAATATCAACACCAGTTCGATTCCCGGACTACCACCGGCGCTGGCGGTCCTGCCATTGCCCTATATTGACTTTACTCAAAATCGATTGGGTATCGACGGGCTCGAGGAGATTGTCGACTTGATCGATCTGGTTTACCCGGACGCGGATCTGGGTATTCTTGGAGAATTGATCGGCCCGGTCTTTGGTCCGGACGGACTGGAAATCAGCACCGGGCGTGAAGGTCGCTCCATCTTCATCGACTTTGATGATGAAATCATCCAGGCCAAAGCGGAATACATCCACGGTGACATCCTGGGCGTGCTCCAAATTGGCGGATCACTTGGCTTTACCAAGCGCGGTGCGGAAGATATCGTGACCGCCAACGGAAACGTGCGCACCGTGACCTCGCTCGCCATTGGCATCAATAATGTTTATGCCTTTGCCGGGGTGGGGGGTTATTGGGATGTCAACCCGGAGACGAATCGAATCGACGGCACCCGGCGCAATGAGGACGCCATCGGTGTGGCCATCGACAATCTCTCGATTGGTGCGGTCATGATGCTCGACACCCGATTAGTCGATCCCGGTGTCTTCTTCGCTGTCGACGCAAGTCTGGACCAGGCCGGCTTGGTTGGCACGGGGGATTCCCTCACCATGGAGGTCAGGGATTTACTCTTCCAATTAAACCAAGTAGTCAGCCCTGACATGTCGCCAGTTGACTTCAGTCGTTCGACTTATCGGGTGAATGAGGACGGTACGGTGGACCGGGGAATTTTGGAAGTGGGTGAAGAATTGGCGGAAGGATTTAGTCGCGGTTATTTCCTGGATACCGGTGACGTGGCCAACCCGATCATCCTGGATTTCGATGAGCGTCTGGTGCGGATTCAGGGAGAGGCGGAATTTAATCTGATGGACATCGCTACTCTGGATGGGGCGGTGGCGCTGGAGCTCACGGATACGAATTTTACCCTGTTCATTGACGCCTCCGCTGATATCGGTGGGTTCATTCAGGGCGAGGCCCAGGTGTTGGTGGTGATTGATGCACGCGGTCTAGCTGCCGACGCAAAGATCGAAAACCTCTTTATCGGAGTGCCCGGCATGTCGCTCCAGGTGGATCTGCTGCAACTGGCGGTCAACACGACGGGCCAGGTGATCGATTATGAGGTGCCGGAAGAATTCCAGCTCAGCCGCGGATTGCCGCCAATAATCTCGATCAGCAATATTCCTCCCGGATCCGAGACGGTTTCCGATGCCTATTTTGCGGTGATCGGTGTCGGCCGACTGGAACTACTCGGCTTGGTTAGCCTGGAAGGTGGCTTCAGTATGCTGATCAGCTTGGAAGGTGATACGCTGCGGACCGTCTTCAACCTGAACATGACACTCGACATGCCGCTACTGGAGCCGCTCTCCGCAGCGGGCACGTTGGGTATCATCGTTGGTCCGAACGGAGGTATCTACGGCTCGCTTCAACTGGGCGCACCGGAAGGTTCAAAAATTATGGAGCTCGGGCCGGTGCTGATTACGGGTAACGTGCTGTTCCAAATCAACACCACCAATCAGGACCAGGAGGTTATGGTGCTGGAAGTGGACGACAACGGGAATGTTACCGGCACCACTACCGGCATGGTCGAGCGCCACACCCTGCGCTTTGCGATTGGCGGTCAACTCGTCCTGCTTGGGTTTATTAATTTCAAGGGCAAGCTGGATCTACTCGTCAATGAGGACGGGTTCGATGCCTACATGCTGATGCTGCTGGATATCGGGTTGGCTGAGCTGGAGGTTGAGGGAGCGTTTTCGATTTTGGATAAACCCGGTGGCGTCGTGGTGGCGATGGGCCTGACTATTTCACTGGATGTCAACCTCGGTCCGGTTGCCCGTTTGCAGGGCGATGGGGTGCTGGAGTTCAACACCGGCAATGAAGTCTACACGCGTGGTGGCATCACCGTGGCGGCCAACACGCCTTTCCGTCTGACGATTGAGGGCTCGCTCGGACTCTTCGAGGACACGATCCGGCTCGAAGGTAACCTCGGCTTGGAGATTCGCTCAAATGGCATCGAACTGGCCATCGATGCCACCCTGATCATGCCACTGATCTCTGCCGCGGCTGGTGGTAGTTTGGCGATTGTGGATGAGGGTCTCTACGGGGGGCTGGCGATTGCTTTGACCTTCGGCTTCCCGGGTTTCTCCTTTGGCGGGCAGGCGATGGTCTTACTCAATACCACCGGGAGCACTCAGACTGTGCGGATGCTCGATATCAACCCGGAAACCGGCAGTGTGCGCGGCTTCAAGAACGGTTCCGTTGAGGCGAATTCCTTCTTCCTGCTTATTGGTGGTAACTTGACTGTCGCCGGATTCATTACGCTCGAAGGATCATTTAAGATCCGTGCCGATGGTAATGGTCTGTTGATCGAAATGAACGCCAGCTTCAGCCTCGGCCCCTTCGGTCGTTTACAGGCTGTTGGTGGAGCGATGATCACCAGTTCTGGTAATCTGGTGCTCTCCATTACCATCAATTCACGGATTAGCTTGGGGCCGATGACGATGGAGGGACTCTTTACCCTCCAGATTAATACCGGTAGCTCGGCGCAGACTGTGGGTGGCACCAGTGTTGCGGCCAAGAGTTTCCTCGTGCGGGTGAATGCCGAGGTCTCGCTGCTGCTCTTTAAGGGGCAGGGTGATCTCACCATCAGCCTGACTGGCGGGGTCTTTGAGGCCCGTATCAACAGTCTCTCGATCAATTTCTTCAACATCGTTCAGGTCAGTGTCGAAGGCTTCTTCCGTTCGAATGGGGAATTCGAAATGCGCGGGTCGGTGGAATTCACCATCCCCATGGGGCCCTTCAAGCTCTTCGGTGGCGTGTCCGTCAATTTCTCGCATCGTGGATTTGATGCCGATATCTGGGGGGGCGTCCGCTTCTCCATTAAGATCGGGTTTATCCGAATTAACTTCAACCTCGCTTCCATCTCGGCGGGCCTTTCCGTCACGCTAAATAGTGCCGAGGGGCGTCTCCGCATCAAGGTGGGTCCGATTTCCATGGGTGGTTCCGTCGCCTGGTCTTGGGGGCCTCCACCGGTATTGGCTACCCAGCAGGGAAGTACGCTTTATCTGAACACCGGTCCGCGCGCGGGTAATCGCGGCAGTCTCTACAAAGACATCGCCGATGAAAGCTTTGGCGTGACGCAGGATGGTGATCGAGTAATCGTCGGCGGTCTCGGCCATGAACAGAGCTTTACGGGTGTCTCGAAGATCGTCGCGGATATGGGCGATGGTGAGGACTTCTTGTTTATCGATGAGAGTGTCACCGCTGATGCCGAGATCTGGGCTGGCAGTGGCGATGACGTCATCATCTATTCCGGCCAGGGCACCGCGATCATTCACGGGCAGTCAGGCAACAATCAATTGTTCCTCGGTGAGGGCGGCGGCACCATCTTCGGTGGTAGCGGTGACGATGAAATCTTCGGTGGCGATGGAAATGCCACGCTCCACGGCGGTGGCGGCTCCAACTTCATCGACGGCCAAGCGGGCAATAACACCATCTACGGCGGCACCGGAAATGATATCATTTACGGTGGCACTGGCGACGACATCATCTACGCCGAAGCTGGTAACAACCAGATCTTCAGTGTGGCGGGCGATAACGAGATCTACGGCGGCAGCGGCAACGATACCATCACCGGTGGCGCGGGTAATGATCTGGTCGTCTTGGTGGACGGTAATAACGTTGTCGATGGTGTATCGGGCGTGAATACCATCTATGCCGGATCTGGATTCGACCTGATCACGGGCGGCAGCGGTGACGACTTCATCTATGGTGGCAGTGGCACCGGATTCCTGCGTGGGGGTGCTGGCAGTGACACGATCGACGGCGGCACGGGTAACTATGTCATCTATGGCGATATGGGCCGCTTTGATCGTCCGGAAACAATCGCCGCTCCGGGTGGTAACAATACCATCACCGCCAACGCCGGTAACAATATCATCTTTGGCGGTGCGGGTGATGATACGATCACCGGTGGCAGTGGCAATGACTTGATCTTTGGTGACTACGGTAGTGTCAACGGCACTTCGGCCACCGCCAGCTCCGCCACCGGTGGTGTCGATACCATCAGTGTCGGTGGTGGCTTCAACCTGGTCTTCGGTGGTGCTGGCGACGATACCATTTCTGCCACTAGTTCCTCCAATAATGTATTGGTCGGGGATACCGGCGCGGCGACCTTGACTGCCGACTGGTTCAGTGGTGGTTCGGTCGCTGCGGTCACATCCAACACCAGCGGAACCGGGGACAACACCATCAGCGTCACTGGTGGCAACAACTTCATCATCGGCGGCAGCGGCAATGACACGCTTACCGGGGGTAGCGGTAACGATGTGCTCTTCGGTGATCATGCCAGCCTGGTGCTGAACCAAACCAGCGGTCAGCTTACTTCCTTTAATACCATCCACCGCAGCATTGGCGGCAATGACACCATTGCTGGCACCGGCGGCAGCAATTTGATTGTTGGTGGTGCCGGCGATGACACTCTTAGCGCTGGCAGCGGCGGCGATGTGATCTTTGGTGACTTGGGTGCGGCCACACTGGTCGATGGTGCCGTTGTGCACGCATGGACGATTGAGCCGGGCATTGGTGGCAACGACACGATCCACGGTGGTGATGGCAACGACCTCCTCTTTGGTGGCATCGTCGATGATACCATTCACGCCAATGCCGG
>PXBU01000368.1 GCA_003566795.1 Puniceicoccaceae bacterium
GCGCGACGAAAACGCCCAGGTATTGGCCATGACGAAATCGCCCTGAACCAGCGTCTCGCTCATGGAATTTGCTGGCACCGAAAAGGTTTCATAGCCAAACAGACTGGCGCGGCTGGCGGTAAACAGGTTGAAAAGAATCGTCGAGGCGACGAAAAAGCCAAGATAGACAGGCCAGCGTTGCGCCCGACCCAAGGTAACCCGCCCGGCACGCCGCGCCCACAGAAAGGCAACCACCAATGACCACAACCACAAACCGATCAACACCACGGTCGCCAACAAAAATCCGGCGGGCGTGATCAGCACCCGGCTCCAGGCGGCTATCGCGACCACCAGCAACAAAACCACCGGGAAAGCGACCGCCAGCAACACCCGGCCCAGATACAAGAACCCCAGTCCCGGACAGAGCAGGTTCAACAAAACAGCAAGCAGGGGGCGACGGCGTTTTTGCATGGTGATCGGCAGTTTACGTGGGATACAAGGAGCGGGCAGGACGAGCCGGCCCGGACGGATTCATCATTAGCCTGACCGCATGGCCGCCAGGAACTCCGGCGATCTGGACAGGTAGAGCCTGAACGAACGGACTTGTCCCTGCGGGTTTTTGAACTGCACAACCACAGCGCCGCGAAAACGGCCTTGTTGACAATCAACAGACACGATATCGGACTTGGGGATGGTCAAGTCAAAGCCAGTCAGCGCCGGGAAAAACATCAGGGTCCAGGGGAAGTGCAAACCCACATGCAAATCACTTGGAGTAACCGAAACATGCAAGCAATTACGACAATAAGCGATCAAATTGACCGCTCGAATGTTCGAATAGCCGCTCACCCAAGTCTCGAAAAACAAGGCGCGCAGTGGCGGCTCTGCAAACAATGGCTTTTCGGCCCGCAGGCGCTGAACCACAGAAACCACCAAGCCGAATATGAGTAAAACGACAAGGCTTGGAACAAGCACATCAGTCAGCCTTTCCATCAACGCAGCCGCGCAATCCGCTTTGGCAAACGCCGTGAGCCCTTCCAGTATCCAAGCAATCCCCGGCCCACGTTAGCAGGAGGCCTGCATCCGATAGCGAGCGCGCTATCCCCCGCTTTGGACGAGAACTCCACAAGTTCGCCCTGAACCAGAACTCTCTCGGCCAGCGTGGGTAAGGGAAATGCAAACCAAGCCATCAAACCGAACCAGAAAATTGCCTTTCTCATTGTTCCTCCTGAAACTTGCCAAACCTCCCAAGAGCATAACGCAGTGCGTCAGTGAGGGACGCGGCGGATTGATCGCGTCGCTCTTCATTCAGCGAAGGTCACGCTGCCACTTTTCAACGGTTCGTTCGATAAAACACTGGCTGACTGGGGAGATACGTCAAGAGCCCTCCCGAGCGCGAGCATCCCTGACATACATTGCGGTGCCGTCCTTACGCATCTCGATGTCGAACAGCTCGCTGGCCCGGATCAGGTCGCCGATCTTCTTGTAGCCGTAATTGATCGGAGAGAACGAACTGTTGTTGGAAATGTACTGCCCGACACGCCCCAGATGGGCCCAGCCATCATCATCGGAGGCCTGTTCGACGGCCGTTCGCAGCAAACGGACCAGTGACGTGTTGCCGCGCAGCTCGTTGCGACTCTTGCGTGCCTGCTCCGCCGGCACGGGCGATTGCTCGTCGTCATTCTTTTCCGACCCGAGGTTTTCGGTGTAGATGAAAGTCGAGCAGGCATCGACAAAGGCCTGCGGGGTCTTCTTCTCGCCAAAGCCGTAGACCGGCAAGCCGGCCTCAAGCATTCGCAGCACCAGCGGCGTGAAATCACTGTCACTGGTCATCAGAGCAAACGCCTCGACATTGCCGCTGTAAAGCAGATCCATGGCGTCGATAATCATCGCCGAATCCGTCGCATTCTTGCCCTTGGTATAGGCAAACTGCTGCATCGGCCGAATGGCGTTGGGGCTCAACTTCTCCCGCCAGCCGCAAAGATTGCTGCTGTGCCAATCCCCATGCGCGTGGCGCACATTCACCGCTCCGTATTTCGCCAATTCCTCCAGCACCCCTTCGATCGAAGTATGGCTAACGTTGTCGCAATCAATCAGTAGTGCTATGCGCATGGTGTGTTTCACTTGCTCCAGGTCAGACATCCCCGCCCACGCCTTTGAACTTTTCGACAAACGCGGCAATTTTCTGGAAAACGCTCTGCTTATTTTTCAGATACTGCGGGTTCAAGGGGCTCATTCTGGGCAGGATGGCGTTCAGCTCGGTGCCGTTGTCGCTGGCAAACTCACGTCGGAGTGAGTTGGCGATGTAGCGCTTTGCCGCCTCGGTGTTCAGGCTTTCTTCGCTGATGAGTGCCTTCGCCTCGCGTTGTTGCTCCGCCCTTGCATAGGTGAAGAAGGCATCAATCACGCTGGCCTTGTCGGGAATCTCGTCCAGATCCGCCTGGTTGATGAAGTCCACCACCAGGCTTTCCTTGGCCCGATTGCCCAGACTGGCGCGAATCAGGCGGCGCACTTCCTCGATCAGGTCGGATTTGCTGCGGGTTTTCTTGTTGTGCTCGAAGATCAGCTCCAGGATGTAATCGAGGTTGATCTCCTGGGATTTGAGCAGGTCCACTTCGAACACCACGTCGTCCCAGTCGATGGTGGACTTGCCCTCGTCGTCGCCCGCTTTCTGCCGGCGCAGCCAGTCTCGAATATCGTTGTAGGTGGATTTGTAATCCTGAATCCGGCGCTCTGGCGGCAGCCGAATGCCCTGCAGGGTGGCGATGTCGTCATCACTGAGATGATGCTGGGCCTTGAATGCCTCGACGGCTTCGGCGTCACTTGTATCGATGCCCTGCAGCGCCTTCAGGCTGGCAAATTCATCGTAGTTCTGCAGGACGTTCTCGACTCGCAGGTACTCGCCAAACAGCTTGGCAAAAGCTTTCTTGTCCTTCTCCTTGACGATCTCGTCCGGCTCGGGGAAGCGCTGTTCCAACTCCGCGACCACCGCCTTGAAACCGCGCCGCGCTTCGCCGGTGACGATATCGGTAAAGCCTTCCATGTACTCCTTGTAGCTCTTCTCCAGCACCACGTTGGCGGTGTTCTGGTCACCGAACAGGGTGATGGCGTCGATGGTGGCCTGCTCGAGGTCGCGGAAGGTGACGATGTTCCCAAAGGTCTTGGTAGCATCGTAAATACGGTTGGTGCGCGAATAGGCCTGTATCAGACCGTGGAAGCGCAGGTTCTTGTCGACAAACAGTGTGTTGAGCGTGGGGGCATCAAAACCGGTCAGAAACATGCCAACCACGACCAGCAAATCCACTTGCTCTTCAGGGGGAAGTCTCTTGCCGTTGCCGTCAGCGCCTTTGACGCGCTTGGCCAAGTCACGGTAATAGTTCTGGAAACCCTTGCTGTCGACGCTGAAGCTGGTCTTGAAAAAGCCGTTATAGTCGGCAATGGCCGCGCTCAGGAATTCCTTGGCGCTGCTGTTCATGGCCGACACGTCAAAACTCTCGTCACGAATGTCGCCGATGGCGTCCTGTTCTTCATTCGCCGCGAATGAAAAGATCGTGGCGATCTTGAGCGGCTTCTCGCTGTCAGCCTGCAGACTGTTCAGCGATTCGTAGTAGAGCTTGGCGGCATCCACGCTGCTGACCGCGAACATGGCGTTGAAGCCCTTGCCTGCATGAGCGGCGCCCGCCTGCAGGCGGTGGGTCTTTTGCCGGTAATGATCCAGAATGTACTGCGACACCTCGCGAATACGCTGCGGGTGGAGCAGTGCCTGGCGGTTCTCCGCCGCTGTCAGTATTGTCTCGTCCTGCTCGGTTTCGATCGCCTTGAACTGCGGGCGCACGTCGTTGTAATCGACCTTGAACTTGAGCACCTTCTCGTCACGAATGGCATCGGTAATCACGTAGGAATGCAGCTCACGGCCAAACACGCTGGCCGTGGTCTCCGCGCCCAGCGCGTTCTGCGGGAAGATCGGCGTGCCGGTAAAACCGAACTGGTAAAACCGCTTGAATTTCCTTTTCAGGTTCTTCTGCGCCTCGCCAAACTGGCTGCGGTGGCATTCGTCAAAAATGAACACCACCTGCTTTCCATAGACGGCCAGCTCGCCTTCGCTTTTCATCAGGTTGTTGAGCTTCTGGATGGTGGTGACGATGATCTTGTTGTCGTCCCGGTCCAGGTTGCGCTTGAGGCCCGCGGTACTGTCGGAACCGTTGACACTGTCGGGTGAAAAGCGCTGATACTCCCGCATGGTCTGGTAGTCCAGATCCTTCCGGTCCACCACGAAGAACACCTTGTCGATAAAGTCCAGGCCGGTCGCCAGCCGCGCTGCCTTGAAGCTGGTCAGGGTCTTGCCCGAGCCGGTGGTATGCCAGACAAAGCCGCCACTGTCCGGCTCGCTCCATTTCCTGGCGTTGTGCGAGCTTTTGATCTTCCACAGGATGCGCTCGGTGGCGGCGATCTGGTAGGGCCGCATCACCAGCAGGGTGTTGCTGACATCGAAGACCGAATACTTCAGCAGCACTTCCAGCAGGGTGTTCTTCTGGAAAAAGGTGGCCGTGAAGTCCTTCAGATCCTTGATCAGGCTATTGTCGGCCTTGGCCCAGTGCATGGTGAAATCGAAGCTGTTCTTGTCGCGCCGGGTAGTATTGGCGAAGTAGCGGGTATCGGTGCCGTTGGAAATCACGAACAACTGCAGATACCTGAACAGGGAGTGCTCGCTGTTGAAGCTTTCCTTGCTGTAGCGGTGCACCTGGTTGAAAGCCTCACGAATGGCCACGCCACGCCGCTTCAGCTCCACCTGCACCATCGGCAGGCCATTGACCAGGATGGTGACATCGTAGCGATTGGCAAGGCTGCCGCCCTGCTCGAACTGCCTGATCACCTGGACCTTGTTGCGGGCCAGGTTCTGCTTGTCGAACAGGTAGATGTTCTGGATCCGGCCATCGTCGAAAACGAAATCGTCGACGTAGTCGTCGTGAACCTTGCGGGTCTTGTCGACGATATTCTCGGAGGGTCTGTCGAGAAAGGTTTCGACGAAGCGCTGCCATTCGCCATCGGCAAACTGCACATTGTTCAGGCTCTGCAGTCGGTCGCGCACATTGGCCAGCAGCACATCTGCAGTCTTCAGCTCGGGCCGGTATTCGTAGCCCTGGCTCTGGAGGTCGTCGATGAGTTCGCGCTCCAGATCGCACTCACTCTGGTAGGTCTCGCTGACCTGGGCGCACTTGGTGTACCTGTCCAGGACGATAAAATGGTTGGTCTCAGCAATCGCCTTGTATTCACTCATTCCTCTGCCCTGCCCTTTTTCAGCAACTTCTTCACTTCACGGTCGAAGTCGGACTCAATCGGCTGCTGCTCGTTGAATTGGCCATACTCGGCAAAGGCCTTCTGATCAGCCTGCTTTCGGCTGACGTTGCCAAAGCCCTCCAAAATCCGGTACTCATTGAAGGCCAGAAACTTGTCGACGCTCTCCGCGAAGCTTTCCATGGTGAAGGTATTGCGTCGCTCGATAATGCCTTCGATATAGTCGAAGAAGGTCGATACGGCCCGCTCCAACTTTTTGATCTCGGCTTCGCTCAGGTAATTCTTTGCCACGTTCGAATCAGACTTTAGCACCCGGCCGGCTGGGGCATTTTTGTAAGTGCTCATGCCCATCAGCGGCTTGCTGGCATCGGCCTTCAGGGCAATGATCTCGGCCGCCGTATGGCCGGTAATGGCGAAATGAAACTTGTCCTGGATATGGGCGTAGAACTGGCGGGTGGTTTCGGATTTCGGGTCGTAATCAATGCTGCATTCGGCGAAGATATCGGTAATTTGCTGGTAGACACGCCGCTCGCTGGCGCGGATCGAGCGCACCCGCTCCAGCAGCTCACGGAAGTAGTCCTTGCCAAAGAAACGGCCGTTTTTCAGCCGTTCATCATCCATGGCAAAGCCCTTGATGATGTACTCCTTGATTAGCTGGGTTGCCCAGATACGGAACTGGGTGGCCTGAGCTGAGTTGACCCGGTAGCCGACCGAAATCACGGCATCGAGGTTGTAGTACTGAGTCTGGTAATTTTTACCGTCTTCGGCAGTTGTTTCCAAAATGGAAACAACTGAATCCAGCTCTAATTCATTGCCTTCGAATATATTTTTCAGGTGCTTGGAAATGGCCGGGACGCCGACCCCGAACAGCTCGGCCATGCGTTTCTGGGTCAGCCAGATGGTTTCATTGGCCAACAGCACCTCAACCTTGATCTTGCCATTAGGCGCGGTGTAGAGCAGGAACTCCGTAGTCTGGTCTTGCAGGCTCAGATCAGACATGAGGACTCCGCTCCACCGTGAATGCCACCGCGAGCATGAAAAAGCA
>PXBU01000106.1 GCA_003566795.1 Puniceicoccaceae bacterium
CGTTGAACCAGAGCGCCCGAACGCTGCCAGTAGTTCTTGAATCTGCGCACGGCTGCGCTGCGTGCGCTTTGGTTTACTTCTCGTGTTTTCCATGCCCCGGATATTATCCGAGAGCAACGATGAGGGGAAGATGTGGAAAAAGAACGCTTACATTCAAAAGCAGCAAGAATGCAGCAAGTATTATTGCTGAGCGTGACTCAGAGGCGCTTCGATCCCATTTTGGAATTGAATGCCAATTACTAAAATGGGACTAATCAAGGCCAACAAGTCGCGACATGCAACCACTACCCGCCGCTGTGTTTGAGACGATTTCCCCTAATTCGATGATTCACCCTGTATGCATCTTCCGCCCTCGCGGGTAGTGGTGCATGCGCTTTACGATATGCGTGAAAGAAGAATGGAATTTTTGAACCGCAGAGGTCGCCGAGAGCGCGGAGAACTGTAAGAGAGAAAAGAACCCGACTGGGCGAGACCTCAGCGTCCTCAGGGCACTCTGCGGTTAATCCCAGCCGATGCATGGTCTAGTGTGATGATAGGAAAAGAAAGAATGAAGCTTGAGCATCCTCGGGACAGTCGTCACCATGTCGCCATGTCAGGCATATCCAGTCAGAGCTGGTCAATCCCATTTACGCCGCCCGAAAACCCGAAAACCCGAGAACCCCTTGGACCACCAACCCCACAGGCTGGGTTGCCAGTCTTCACCGATCTGCAAAAGAATTGAATGACCAGTAAGAATTACAGCTTTACGGATTATTTTGAGCAGAAGGTTCTGATCAAGCGGCCTTACCTGAAGAAAGAATGGTGCACCCGCATCGTGGATGCTCCGATTCGTCGTGAAGTCCAGCCCGATGGGGAGCGTGTGCGTTTTTGGGGCAGGGTTGACGAATTCGAAGAAAAGGTGTTTCGTGTGGTGACTTTAGCGGATGAAGCAATCATCCACAACGCCTTTCCTGACCGGAGATTCAAAGAATGAAAATAGAATATTTCCCAGATACCGACTCGCTCTACATTGATCTTTCCTCGAAGACCAGCGTGGACTCCAAGGAGTTTTCCGACGGCGTTGTGGCGGACTACGACGAGCACGGCAATCTTGTCGGTATTGATATTGACCAGGCGAAACTGAAGCTGGACCTGAAGGAACTCGACCTGCGGAAGATGCCATTCGACGCGGAAAAGATCACCGCCTAAGGGCAGATCCAGTCGCTGGTGGTCAACGCCGTTCGCTCCTTCGTCGCTCACTCTGTGCCACAGCTTACTGATATGTGGAAAAGAAAAGGCGGATTATCAGAGACCTCGCAATTACCTATTATCCTGACCGCCTCAGTCAAGGAACTGAAGATCATCGAGTTGGTGCCCACCCCTTAAATAGAATCTTGCGCTGGAGGAATTAATTCGGCTCGAAATGCATTGCGATCTTGAGCTGGCCGGAGGTCGGGGCCACGGCATCGACGATCAGCAGGTAGGTATCGGGATTGGGGGCATTGAAGTCATCGTCGGGCGGATCGGCGGGAATGACTTGCAGCCGTCCGGTTTCCGGTTGGCGCATGCTCACGTTTAGGCTCTCGCCGTCTTGCCGCAGGGTTGCGTGCTTGCCTTCGATTGTGACATCAGCGCGCGTGACCATGGTCCAGCGGACCTTGGCTCCGGGCTTGAGCCCCTCCAACTGATCGGTGACGGTGACCTCGCGGCCCGTAACTTCAAAGCGGCGGATGACCTTCTCCGCCTGACCACGGAAGACCGGGGAGAGGTCGAGCTCGGCCACCTGCTCCTGGGCATCGAAGTGCGTGAACTCAACCACGGCATCGACCCGGTGAAGTTGGTCATTAATGGTAAGCGTGTTGTGGCTACGGTTATTTAGGCGAAAGACTTGCCAGCGGTCCGCGTCCTGGTCCCTGCCCCAGAGCTGGATTCCCTTGCTCTCCAAACTATGGTAGCTCTGTGCTCCCAGATCGATTGCCCAGCGGACGCCGTCTGCTTCGAGGATGAAGGAACCGGCATCGAGGTGGGTGTGCGAGTGGTCGATTTGACCACCCTTGCAGGCGAGGAAGAGTGCGCGCGGGTCTGTCCAGGAGCTGCGGAAGACCGCGACGGGGTGCGAGCCTTCGCCTTTCCATGCCAGCGGCAAGGGCGGGTCTTCTGCTGCGGGTGGGGTAGCGGGCCACCAGAGCAGGGGCAGCACGTTGAGGTGAGTCCCCCGGCGTGGTCCCTGCTGGGCCCGGCTCAGCTGGTCGGCCAGAATCGCGCGTTGGTTGTGCACGAGTTCGGGCTCGTCCAGCTCGCGGGCGAACCAGAACTGCGCGGGCTGCAGGCTGGGGCCTGCGCGGCCGTCACCAAAATTAAAGAAGCGCTGCGTGGGGCCGGTCAGCTGCACTTGCACCCGCGCACTGGGTAAAAATCCGGGCGTGTCTTCCAGCCCCCAGCTGCTGCCGAGTGCGGAGCGCAGGGCATCAATCATCAAACATTGATACCGCGTGCCGTAGCCCCAGTAGCCGGGGCCCTCGGGATAGACGCCGTCCGGGGCGTAAACGCTGAGCCCGTAGCCAATGCCTGCCCGTGCCGCCTCCAGCAGCTCGCGGGCGATCCCGGGTGATTCGTCGGCCACGGCCAAGGCTCCCAGGGTGAGGCCGCCGAAGCAGACTTGGTTCCAGTTGTTGCGGTAGGAGGTCCACCAGGCATTTTGGCGGACGGCATCGAGCCCGGGCTCGAGTCCCAGCCGGATGAGTCCACTGGCGATGAACTCCCGCGCGTCGGGATCGAGGTCGTGGTAGAGCCAGTCGTAGCCGATGGCCAGGGCGGTAGTCATCTCCGCCACATCGAGAAAGTGCGGGGGGTTCCAGTCGCTGAATTGAACGAGTTGACGCATCTCGGCCTCGGCGCGCTCCGCGTAGCGCGGGTCATCCTGCAAGTGCCGGGCCATCGACCAGATCATGATGCGGTGCAGTGCCTCCCGCGAGACGGCCAGCATGCGCCGGCCCTCCTGCCGACGTTCGAGTGGCGGTTGCTGCATAAGGTGGTCGGCTTCGACGATGAGTTGCTCGATAAGCTGCGTCAGCAGCGGGTCGGATTCCGCCTGTGCTGTGAGTGCGGACCAGTGATCCGCTTCGACGAGCAACCGCGGATGGGCGGGCTTGAGACCTCTCAGCGGCTCGGCATGCGCCGCGCTAAAAATAACAGTGAGAAAAGCGACAACGAGATAGCGGGACTTCATAGCACCAGCCTGCCGTGGCGTAATTTCAGCGCAAGTGGAAATGCCCGGTCTGGTTGCGAGCCTGTAGCCGAACGCCTTCGCGTTTGGACGAACGGCCATGCGGTTACGAACGGAAGACCAAAGCCTAAGCGCTTCGGCTACCTGAAAAACTCGTTGGTCGCTTCATCCTTAAACGAGTAGTCAGAGGACAGAAGACAGAAGACAGAGGACAGAAGACAGAAGTCAGAAGTCAGAAGACAGAAGTCAGAGGACAGAAGACAGAAGTCAGAGGGCAGAGATTGATGACCAGCAGGGGCTTTCCTACCTTTGATCATGAGCTTTGTCGAATGGGGAAGCCCGCGAGCGCGCGGGACATATAGGAACTTTCAGACGCCTCCGAACGTTCGCGGGTGGCGCGAGCACCACCCCTACGTTGCGATGGCAGCTTGTGCGGCGGCGGGTTTATCGGGCGGTCGCGGCGACTGGGTCGAAATGGGTTCCCCATTCCGCTACGGTGATTGGAGCCACTTGAGCCGAGTGTGGCGTTGAATCTTAATCGTAATCTTAATCTTAATCCAAAATGCATGATGAAGAGAAGATTACGATTAAGAGTAGGATTAAGATTAGGAGTGGTTGTTCGCCTAAGTTAGCACCATTCGGGCTGCGCCTCAGATGAGCCCGGCATCGTTAAAGCTGTAATAGCCCAGGCGGTTCGGATCTTTGGCGGCTTCGCCGACGATGATGTGGTCGATCAGGTCGATACCGATCACCTTGGCGGCTTCGCGCAGTTGGCGGGTGACATGGATGTCGGCTCGGCTGGGAGCGGGGTCGCCGCTGGGGTGGTTGTGCACGGCGATGATGGCGGTCGCGCTGAGTTTGATGGCATCGCGAAAGACCTCCCGGGCATGGACGAGGCTATTGGTGGCGGTGCCCTTGGTGGCTTCGACCCGGCGCAGCAGGCGGTTTTTGCGGTCGAGGCAGAGCACCCAGAAGTGCTCGACCTCGGCACCGGCCACCAGCGGGCGGAAGTGGCGGGCCACCACCTCGGGCGAGTCAAAAGCGGTGATGTCGTTGTTTTCTTGTTCGAGAATCCGCTTGGCGAAGTCCATCACTGCCAGCAGTTGCAGGGCTTTCACCTTACCGATGCCCCGGATTTGCATAAAGTCCTCCGCCGACCAGCGCAGGAGTGCCGCCAGCGAGCCGGCTGCATCCAGCAGTTGGCCCGACATGCTGAGCACATCGACGCCTCTGGGACCGCTGCGGAGGATCATGGCCAGCAGCTCGCGGTCGCTCAGGGCGGTGGCCCCCAGGCGCTCCAGTCGTTCTTGTGGGCGCTCGCTCGCCACCATGTCGCGCATGCGCCGCTGCCCGGGATATGCCTCATTAATCATAAAAGTGAACGCTAGAGCACTATCCTTGTGGGGCAAGTTTTATTTTAGCAGATTACCATGGCGATTTTAGCCGCGATGGGCCAAGTTCCTGCAATATGCGCTTTCAACCGGACAAACCCAGTCTCTTTGGTGAAACCCTCGAGTCACTGACCGAGGCGGCGACTGCGGCGGGGTATAAGGCTTTCCGCGCCCGGCAGGTGATGGACTGGCTCTACAAGAAGCGGGTGGAGGATTGGGAGGCGATGACCAATCTACCCAAGGACTTCCGCGCCTGGCTGGCGGAGCACTACATCCTCTATCCGGTGCGGCCGGTTCTGGATAAGCGCTCGGACGACGTGACGCAGAAGCTGCTGATGGAGCTGGAAGGCAAATCGCTGATCGAGACGGTGCTGATCCGGGCGCCGCAGAAGGGCGTCGGGCAGGAGGACTCGCGCAAGACGGTGTGCGTCTCGATCCAAGTCGGCTGCGCTTACGGCTGCAAATTCTGCGCTTCCGGGCTGGCCGGCTTCCGGCGCAACCTGATGGCGGCCGAGGTGGTGGCCCAGCTGATGCATATTTGTCGCCGCGAGGAGGCTGGGGAACGTCGAACATCGAACATTGAACTTCGAACATCGAATGTTGATCTGGTGGAGGCTGGTGGGGAGGAACGTCGAACTTCGAACGTTGAACGTTCAACATCGAATGCTGAAGGTGCGGAGGCTGGCGCGGGTAAGCGGGGGAAGGCACCGAAATCGCGTGGGCAGGTGTCGAAGGAATTTTTGGAGCGTCCGGCTTTTGATAATATTGTCTTCATGGGCATGGGGGAGCCCTTGGCGAATTACGACGCGCTGGTCCGGACGATCCGGATTCTTAACGCCGAGTGGGGGCTGAACTTCGGGGCGCGCCGCATCACCGTATCGACTTCCGGTCTGGCACCGCAGATCGAGCAGCTCGCGGATGAAGGCGTGGCGGTGCGGCTGGCGATCTCCCTGCATGGGGCGACCAATGAAGTGCGCGACCAAATCATGCCCATCAACAAGCGCTACCCGCTGGAAAAACTGCTACCGGCCGCTAAGGCTTTTCAGCAAAAGCACGGGCGCATGCTCACCCTGGAGTTTATCCTGATCGAGGGGGTCAACGACTCGCTCGACCAGGCCCGCGAGTTGGCGAAGATCGCGCGCGATCTTCACGCGCACGTCAATTGCATCCCTTATAACACCGTCGAGGGGCTGCCCTGGAAGCGTCCCTCCATTCCCCGCCAAGATGCCTTTGTCGAGGTGTTACGTAAGGCCAAGGTGTCGGCCACCATTCGCCGGGAGAAGGGGCACGATATCAATGCCGCCTGCGGGCAACTTCGTTTGAAGACGGAAGAAGCGCTGGCGGAGGGTTAAACCTTCAGCAGCTGCTTTACTTGATTTCGCCCTTGCCGTGGATGACGTATTTGTAGGTGCAGAGTTCGTTCAAGCCCATGGGGCCGCGGGCGTGCAGGCGGTCGGTGGAGATGCCGATCTCGGCACCCAGGCCGAACTCGAAGCCGTCGGTGAAGCGGGTCGAGGCGTTGTGGTAAACCGTGGCGGAGTCCACCCCGTTGAGGAATTGGGCGGCGGCATTTGCTTCCTCGGTGACGATCACGTCGCTGTGGCCGGAGCCGTTGGTATTGATGAGTTGAATCGCTTCTGCGGTGTCGGCCACGATGGTGATGGCAATGATGAGTGCGTTATACTCGGTGCGGAAGTC
>PXBU01000399.1 GCA_003566795.1 Puniceicoccaceae bacterium
CCATCTCCTTAAACGGGGCCGCCGCCCATAAGGGGGAACTCGGCGATCTTTTGGTCATCATGGCCTTCGCCCAGTTCTCCGAGGAAGAAGCCCAGTCCTGGAAGCCTCAAGTCCTCGTCCTCGCCGATGGCAACCGGCGCGTGGTGCGCGCGGACAACGTGCTGGTAGCGGAAAATGTCTTTGTCTGAGGCCTAGGCGAGGATCGAAAACCTCGGTGGACTGAAGAGCAGTTGTCCGTCCTCATCCGAGAAATACCTCGTCCGTGTAACCCTTCGATCACGACAACAGGAGTATTAATCTTGCTAATCGAGCAAAGTTCTTATCTTATTATAGTTGAGATTGATTTTCAATAGCCATTTGTAGCTTGATTGTGGTCTGATCGGTAATTCTACTGCGGGGCTTAAGGAGCAATCTAGCCTAGTTTGTTTACGATTAACCGAAAAATAACCTGAGAATTATGACATTCAAACACACCAATTCCATCGTACTGGCATTAGCCAGCTTTCTCTTTACCGCTGGTCAGTCCCAGGCGTCGTTTATTAGCTTTGCAAGTATCCCGCTGGCGAACTATGTTGGCAGCGGTTCGAACACTTCGGGCTTGGTAATCGATTTTAACGACGGTAATGCCACTGAGCGCTATGCTTTCGCTTACCAGTGGGACGGCAATGCTGGAGACATTTCCGGTGCTCAGATGTTAGATGCAGTCGCGACAGCCATTCCCGATTTATCTTATAGCCTGGCGTCAGGCAGCATTGCAGACAGTGCCTTCTTTGGTAGCATAACATTGGGAACACAGACGCAAACAAACGGGGACTTCGCCACTAACTTTGATTATTGGGGTTATTTTGTGGCCGGTGGTCTGGCTGGAGAGGATGGCGGTGTCCCTGTCGTAATTCCCGGTGGAGGGAGCACTATACCCGCCGTTCTTGATGGCTCCCCGACTGGTGCGAGTGCCTTGGCCTTTGGAGATCCGGGCCGATTTATCGACGAAGGCTCTTGGGACGTATGGAGCTTTGGACCCTTTTCAAGTAGCTACGTCGTGCCGGAACCTGCCAACTTCGGTCTGATTGGAGGCTTGTTTGCGGTCATGGTCGTGCTGCGGCGGCGGGGTCATGCGAGCCGTTGATTGATGCGCCCCACCCGGCATTTTTGGATACCTTTTCGGGGCTGGGCAATACTGCCTGTTACGTTTTGGCACCCGGCCTACTTTTGCGCATTCAGTCTCATCGCTTCAGTGGGCAGCGCGGAGACTGTGCACGAACTGGAGGCACTGCTAGTCCGGGCATGGCACTTCGAGAAAGAGGTGCTCGACCTCCCGATGGATGTGCTGCGGGTGGATCGCGATGCGATTGATCGCTCGTTGGCTACTTCAGTGCCCGACTTACTGGGATCCGCTGCTAACCTTTACTTCACGACTTCTTCCGGCTTCACCAATGTAGATATTCGCGGCTTCGGTGAAAATAGCGGTTTACGCACGCTGGTGTTGGTAGATGGGCAACCACTCAATCCGAGCGACATGGGCCGCATCAACTGGGAACTCATCCCACTCGACTCCATCGAGAGCATCGAAGTGCTGCGGGGTGGTCAAAATGTGCTTTACGGGGATCGAGCACTTACCGGCGTGATCAAGATCGAGACCCGCAGAAGCGCAACACCCGGCCTGAATTTGGAAGGGCGGGGTGGCAGCTTCGGTAGTTTCCGTGAGTCTATTTCAGGCAGTTTCGGTCATAAAGGCTGGCGCTTGCGAGGCGGCGCCACTCAGGCTCAGTCCGATGGTTATCGAGAAAATTCCGCGAGTGAGACTCGCGATGCGTATTTTATTTTAGGATACATTTTTGCCAATGGCGACGACCTCGACGTAAGGATATCTATCGGAGAAAGTAAATTCACTTATCCTGGCGGGTTGATCTACGAGGATTTTAAATCTCGTCCCCGTTCTTCGGACAAGCTTGGGCTCGAAGGCAGCGAAAATCGTGCGGCATCTGTGACTGCCAGGTACGATGCCCAGCGTGATTGGGGAGGCTGGGAGGTGCTGGCGGGCTTTAATTATACCGAAGCCGACTTCGCCTTCGAGCCCGAGCGTTTCGGTAGCAATCAGCAGGACGGGTTTCATCTCAAACCGCGCTTCAAGTTGGGTGAGGACGCTACGGTCCTGATTGCTGGTGGTGATGTAATCTATAGTGCCCTCGACTTCACTGCTCACCTCGATGAAACGCGCCGGTTAGTTCCCCATGAAGCTGATTTGCATGAGCAGCGGTTCAGTCCCTATTTTTTATTGGAACAGGAACTCACCGAGCAGTTGACCCTAAGTGGAGGTGCACGCTACGAATGGTTGCGGTATGAGGTCGATGCGGTTAGCTATAATCGTGCGCAACTGAGTCCAGTTATTGTAACCAATCGGGGGACCTTCCCCAACCCGAATTATAAAAATCCGCCTGACCGAATTGATGCAGGCACCTTTAGGCAAAAGTTACGCCAAGATGGTATGGCAGCAGAGCTTTCGCTTAACTACCGCTTGCATTCCGATTGGAGTCTTTTTGCTGCTTACGACCGGGTTTATCGCTATCCAGTTTTTGATGAGCGCGCGTCCTATCAGGGGTTTCCACTGGCGGAGGAGGTGAATACAGCACTTGATGCGGAGGAGGGCGATAATTTCGAGTTGGGTGTGAAATATTTAGGTAATCAGCACCAAGTGTTTTTTACTACCTTTCTGCTTAAAATGAAAAACGAGATTATTTTTGATTCTGAGGTAACTGGGAGTCATCCCTCGGCCAGGGGGTTGAACATAAATCTTGGTCCGGTCGACCGCTACGGAGGCGATCTGCTCTACCGCTACGACGCGGGCACTTGGGGCCTTTCGCTTCAACTCGCCTATGTTGCCACAGAGATGAAGTCTGGCTCCGGTCGAGGCAAAGCGGTGCCCCTCGTGCCGTCTTGCGTGACGACCAGCCAGATCTGGTGGGAGCCGAAGGAGGCACTGCGGCTGAGTGCCCGCCACCGTTATGTGGGCGAGCGCTTTCAAGGTAGCGATTTTCGTAACGAGAATCGTCCGGTGGCAGCGTATCAATTGGTCGATTTGAGTGCGAACTGGCGGGTATCCCCGCATTGTCGATTGTTTTTCAAGGTCGATAACGTTTTTGATCAACTTTATGCCGAAACGGCGACCCAGGGTCTCTTTTATCCCGGGAATGGTCGCGCCTTTGAGTTGGGCGTGAAACTAGATTTCTAAATCTCAGAACGATGTCTTTTACACGAATATTCTATTTAACGGCTTTGCTCACGTGTTGCCCGCTGCTACCGAGCAATGCGGCTCCGGCTTATCCGGGCCAGGACGACAGTTTTCCATTTGCTCCGGCAGCCGGCCAGCCGGGCTCTACCGCTGTGGCAAAGGACGACCCCGCCATCGTCGCTTGGGCGACAGGTTTTACCAATTTGGTTTATGGGGCTTCGGTTGCGTCGCAGTGGCGGACCCCCGCCAAGGCACTTGGCGCGGCGGAGGGCACTAGCTTCGATGTGGTCTCGTTGGGAGAGGGTGGGCAAATTACCATGACCTTTGCGCAGCCGATCCGGAATGGTGAAGGCCCTGACTTTGCTGTCTTCGAGAACGCGTTTAACGATACCTTTCTCGAACTGGCTTGGGTCGAAGTGTCGACCGACGGGAGCCATTTCATTCGCTTTCCGAATTTTTCTTTTACGCCTGATCCCACCGGATCGGTTGATCCTACATTAATCCATGGACTAGCCAGTAAATACCGGCAGGGCTTCGGCACGCCCTTTGATTTGGATCAACTGCGATTGGCTCATGAGGCGGTCTTAAATGATACAGATGACTTCTCGGCAGAATATCGGCAAAGCCTGCTGGATAACTTTCCGCAGGTGCACCTCGACGACATTCGCTATGTCCGCCTACTCGATATTGTTGGCGACGGGTCTTTCCTTGATGCACAAGGTGAGTCTATCTACGATCCTTATCCCACTTCAGGGAGTGCCGGGTTCGATCTCGATGCCATCGCGGTGATGAATCAGGTCGAGTCAAGCGGCATGGTTCAGACAATTGATTTTAGTAAAATTGAAAACCAGCGTTTTGGCGATGGCAGTTTGTTACTCGATGCGGCGGCTAGCAGCGGGCTTGCTGTGAGCTACGAGATTTTGGATGGCCCTGCTGTGCTGGATGGAAATATACTGACTTTTACCGAGCGTGGGCAGGTGGTGGTGCTTGCTAAGCAAGCAGGCGACAAAGTTTACGCCGCAGCTGTTCCGGTGGCTCAGAGTTTCTATGTGGCGGACGAGCTGCAACAGCTCTATTTTGAGCCCGTTGCCAATCAACTAACGGACACGAGTGTCAGCTTGAACGCGGTGACCAGCAGTGGTTTGGTTCCGATGATTGAAGTCGTTTCGGGACCATCCGACGTCAGTGCCGGCTTTCCTCCGAACCAGGCTTTGCAGACCGGATTTACGCTGGGCACGGTCGTGCTGCGAGCTTTCCAGGCTGGCGGTGTTATTGACGGTGTCACTTACGCGCCCGCCGCAGAGGTATTGATGGAGGTAGAAATTGTCAGCACTGGTTCGACCGATGCGCCGCGCAGCTTTGCTGAATGGCAGGTGGAAAACTCGATCTCTGGGCCCAAGCTGCAAGATACCGATGGTAACGGAGCCAGTGATTTTGAGGAGTATGTTGCGGGAACAGATCCTCGCAGTCCGAGTGAACGCCCGGTCTATCTCTTCGCGCCAGAGGCGAATGGCGACGGTTATATTCTCGAAACGATCATCAGCCGACTAGCACCGGTGCGCCTGCGCGTGCAGGCAAACTCCGACCTGAGTGATTCCAACGGATGGTTCGATATCGTGCCCGAGACCGTTGAGACCAAACCGCTCTCGGCAGAGCACCGCAAGTTGCGTCTGCGTTTGTCTACGGAGGAGCAGTCCCGAATGTTCTGGCGGTTTCGGCTGGATGTAAATTAGTGTGAGCTGCGTTATGGCAACTACCCAACAACGTGCAGCCATCCAGTTGGTTCTGGAAGAGGCTCGCCGCCCTCTGACGCGCGATGAGATTTTGTGCCTTGGCCGCGAAAAGTGCCTCCGTCTCGGACCTGCTACCGTTGATCGCTTCATTCGACAGGCGACCAATAATTTTCAGTTGGTTTGCGTCGATTTTCCCGGCCAGCCCAAGCGCTTCGAACTGCCTGCCGATACCGAGCACCCTCACTTCGTCTGCCGTGAATGCGAGCGCGTCTTTGATCTTCCGATTATGATGAAATTGCCCGAGGTGAAAGCACCGCCGGGGTTTCAGGTGACTGGTGGCGAGGTGATTTATTCCGGCACCTGTCCCGAGTGTGGCAAGCGACCGCGCAGGCAGATGGGTTCCGTGTGAAGACCTTCCTGCTTCCGTGCATTACCCTGGATTCAGAAGTCGGAGGTCAGAGAACAGAAGCCTGATTATGCCGGGCTTTTAATTGCCGACTTTCAGGAAAACCTTGGCCTCAACATCGAAGGCTTTGAGAGTGTATTTCCCCGCTTTCTCGTGCGCATTTACGGCAAGATTCATCCGGTAGTCGTGATAGGTGGCGTTGTCAATATGACCTGCGCGTTCGCCGACCTTTCTGGCCTCGGTGATGGTGTAGCCGTCATCCGGTAACTTGCCGGTAAACACCGGTTCCGGCACGTCCATGTAAAGTCCGCAGGAATATTGGTTATTGATCCATTTGCCAATCGCCTCAGCCCCGGTCCCTGGGGCGAAAAGAACGACGGTGCCGGTTGTGGCAAAGTCGGTGGTGGTGTTATCGATTACCAGCCTCACCACCGCATCCTGCTCCGCCATGACCAGGAACATCTGGGTTCTTCCGGGGCCCATGCGGTAATTGCGCACCTCGAACACGCTCACGCCCTCGGTATCGAGCACGCGCGCGGGTGCCGCTTGGGCATTGGCATTGGCGGCGGGAGCTTTGTCAGCCATCACTGGGCACATCAGGGCGGTGAGAATGGCGAACGGGATCAATTGGCGGAGTGCTTGCCTTTTCATCGCTGATGGTGGGGTTGAGGTTTTTTGATCGTGCGGATCTTTTCAAAAGAGCATAATAGACACGATGAGCGTGGAAGTCCATTAAAAAAGAATTTAAAGGAGGAAGAACGGTGTAGCCGAAGGCCTTAGCCTTTGGTTTTCGTTCGTAACCGCATGGCCGTTCGACCAAACGCTAAGGCGTTCGGCTACTGCGCTGCCGAGCCCGCACCGCCGCATCCGGCTGTTATCATCATGCTGGGTTGGCCTTTATTATTGGAGACCGCGGTCCCGCAGA
>PXBU01000143.1 GCA_003566795.1 Puniceicoccaceae bacterium
GTCCGGGATTGGCCTTTTCCAGATCCCGCGCAAAGCGGGCGGTGGCCTTTTCGATTTCACCGAGCAGTTGTCCGCGAAAGGTTTTATAAACTCCGGTTTTCGCGGCATCGATATCCTTGTCGCTGAGGTGCTCCGGTAGAGTGGGTTTGCCGCGCTCCCATTCCTGGGCGGACAACTCGTCGGAAACTTGCTGAAAGCGGAGGTTGAGCCCGTAGGCAGCCGCCAGAATATGTGGGATGCTCTGCTTGTTCGGCCCTTTGATCAGGAGCGTCAGCCATTCGCGATAATCGGCCAACCACTTGGCCCATTCGGGGTGGTCGACCGCCTCCAGGTCGGCGGGCACTCGAAAGTTCAGGCAACGGCTGCGGATGGTGTCGAGTAGGTCGTAGGGGCGGGTGGTGAGGAGAAAGAGCGTTGTGCCGGCCGGCGGTTCTTCCAGCGTCTTCAGGAAGGCGTTGGCTGAGGCGGCGTTCATGCGGTCAGCCTCAAAGAGGATGCCGACTTTGCGCCCGCCTTGGTTCGAGGACTTCTGGATGTTGATCACCAGCTGGCGCATGGTATTCATCTCGTCGGATTCGCCGACACGGATGAGGCGGGCTTTGCCGCTTGGGCGGAGGGTGAAGCAATCCGGATGCGCGTAGGGGTCGCGTTCGGTTTCCAGTAGGTAGGCGGCAATCGCCCGAACAATCTGCTCCAGACTCGCCAGGCTCTCGCCGTGCAGGAGGATGCCGTGCCCTAGCCGGTTGTTGGCGAGTGAACGCTCCAATACCTCGACGGCGCGGGTCCCGCGGAGTGCTTCGGGCAGTGCTTCGTTCAATTTCATGGTGGCAGGTTTGGCAGCAGTTGTGGCAGTGCTTAACTTAAGCGTGATTCGACGGCTTTCCAAATTTCATCTTCCAAGGAGTCGACGTCCTGGATGCCGTCGAGCACATGGATGCGCTCTTGGTCGATAGCGGCGAGTTCGAGGTAACCGCGGCGGACTTCCTGGTGGAAGGCGAGGGCTTCCTGTTCCATCCGGTCGAGCGGGGCAGCGCGGTCTTCGCGAGCGCGCTGGAGGCCGACTTCGGGGTCGAGATCGATCAGCAGGGTGAGGTCGGGCAGCAAACCAGCGGTGGCGAACTGATTGATGGCGGCGACTTCGATCGGGTCGATGGCGCGCGCCACACCTTGGTAAACGCTGGTCGAGTCGAGGAAACGATCGCAGAGCACGACCTCACCGCGTTCCAAGGCGGGGAGGATGCGCTCGCGCACGATCTGGGCGCGGGAGGCGGCGAAGAGCAGTAACTCGGACTCCGCGCACATGCCGTGACCCGCGCGGTTGTGCTGGAGCAGGTCGCGGATCGCCTCCCCCAGTTCGGTGCCGCCCGGCTCGCGGGTCTGCTGGACGGTGGCACCCTCGCGTTTGAGGCGCTCCGCCAGACGATGGATTTGGGTGGATTTGCCGCAGCCTTCACCGCCTTCGAATGTGATTAAAAGTCCCCGCATGTTTATCTATTTTTTAGCCGATAGGATACTAATCCCAGCTGGCAATGAATTTGGCGAGGTCATCCAGCGTGGGACTGTCGCCCGTCCTTACATAGTGGCCTGAAGTGGCCACGGCAAGGGTCAGTGCGGCTTCGGGGGAGAGCCCGATCAGTCGGCCAGTGACGAAGCCGGAATTGAAGTGGTCACCCGCGCCAGTTGTGATTTTTGGGTCCTCGCACAGCGGGCCGGAGACGTAGGCAGTCCCTTCAGTTGTGGCGCAGGCAGCGCAGTCGACCGGGTGCACCACCACGGTGTCGACGGCGAGGGCCTCGCGGATGCGGGCCGCCATGGTTTGCAGATTCTCAGGGCTCTTCTCCAATAGTTCCTGACCCAGGAGCTTTTCTACTTGCTCCGCCTCGCGGTAATTCAAGCCGAGAATGACTTTGCCGAAGGGTTCAAAGCTTTTGAAAAGTTCAAGCACTTCGCGCAGGTCCTCATCTGAACGTTTTTCCGGGTCGGCCAGATCGAAGAAGAAGGTGCGGTCAGGATTCTCCGGGAGCTGGGGCAGGAGCTTTTCCACAAAATCGCGGAAAACATCCGTCAGGTAGGGCACCATGGTCCAGTTGACCATGGCAATCAAATCGGCCTCGGAGAACTGCGCCACAAGCTCGGCCTCGCCCACCTGCTCAATGATATGCGGGTAGGTGATGTTTTCGAGGCTGGCCATGGAGCCGAAGATGATTTTGCCGTCCTTAAACTCAGCCGCATGACTGATACCCGGATCCGCGATCGAGATGGCCTGGGTCTTTTGGGCAAATTCGCTGAAGACTGGATGGATGGCCTCTTCACCCAGTGCACCGAGATAGCGGACCTGCAAGCCGTGGGCACACTGGGCATTGGCCATAATGGGGCCGTTGCCGCCTAGTTTCTCAACGACCGGGGCCAGTTCGATATTGGCACTTTTGCCCGCCGCCGAGCTGATGCGCGAGCCGAAATCGGAGATCGTCGGTATCCGCTGGAAGTGATCGCCGGGCCCGGACCGCTTGTGGACGGGGTGCACGATTTTGTCGACGAAGCCGTCGATACCGATGATGGTTTTGATCGAAGGTGCTCGCGCAGAGTTTTTTTCGAGTTCAGCAAGAGTTTTGGCTTTGTATTCCATGGCAAATGAGAGAGATGTGGCGGGAGGGCAATCGCCGCGTGGAGAGTTGCTAAGTGCTGGGGGGGGATTCGGCAAACAATTTTCGGGCGAGTCTTAAGATAGCGCAGGGCATTTTCATTTGGCGGCGGAGCGCCGCGTGAAAATGCATTTGAGATGGAAAATTTAAGATTTGAGAAAAAACACGGGGAATCAACGACTTCAGGTTCCAAATGAAAAACCCCGGTTAGATAGCGGGGTTGGTTTCGCGAGTGATTTTCCTCGGAGACAGCTGGCAGAGCACTTGAAGCAAAGTTGACAGTGGTTTGTGGAGGGCAGTAATAGATCCTCAATGCTTTTTACCCTGCTTGCTCTTTCGGCACTCTTGCTGGTGCTGGCATACCGCTTCTATGGTGCCTTTTTGGAGCGGCATTGCGGAATTGATCCCGACCGCGAGACGCCCGCTTGCGAGATCAATGACGGCGTGGATTATGTGCCGACCCGGGCCTCGGTGCTTTTTGGCCATCACTTTTCCTCGATCGCCGGGGCTGGACCGATCGTGGGGCCGATCATTGCTGCGGCAGCGTTCGGGTGGCTGCCGACTTGGTTTTGGATCATTCTCGGCTCGATTTTCGTCGGCGGCGTCCACGACTTCGGCAGCACCCTGATGTCGCTACGCTACCGCGGCCGGTCGATCACCTCCACCTGCCGGGAGTTGGTGGGAGAGACTACGGGTAAGCTTTTTTTGCTCTTTGTGGTCTTGGCGCTGATCTACGTCATCGTGGTCTTCCTCGACCTTACCGTGACCGGCTTTATTAACCAGCCTCCGGTGGCTACGGCTTCCGGATGGTTTATCGTGGTGGCACTCCTCTTTGGGCTGACGGCGCGCAGGACGGGGATTTCCTACAAAATAGTGGTGCCGGTTTTCGTTGTGCTGACCTACCTCGGCCTGGTGGTGGGGGTGCAATTTCCCGCCCCAGAGATGAGTAAGGTTTTTTGGACGGCGGCTGTGCTGATCTACTGTTATTGCGCGGCGATCCTGCCGGTTGGGGTTTTGATGCAGCCCCGCGACTTCCTGAGTGCGACCTTTCTATATGCCATCATGCTGCTTGGGGTGCTGGGAGTTTTTCTCTACGATGGCGGTTTCGATTTGCCGGTCGTTACCAGCTTCCAGCCGAGTGAGCTGAACTATCTGGTGCCGTTTCTATTCATCACGGTGGCTTGCGGTGCCTGTAGTGGTTTTCACAGCATCGTCAGTAGTGGCACCACCTCCAAACAAATCCGCACTGAGAGTGACGTGAAGAAGATCGCCTACGGGGCGATGTTGGTGGAGGGCTTGCTCGCAGTCTTCGCACTGGCCTGCATCGGCGTGGTTGGCGGGATCGGCGAGGGTGGGCCAGTGGCCACCTTCGCCAGCGGGACGGCGGTATTTTTTGGCACGCTCGGAATCCCGGAGAGTGTCGGGCTGACCTTCGCGACTCTTGCCGTGAGCACTTTCCTACTGACCACGCTCGACACCTGCACCCGCCTGACCCGCTTCCTGCTGGAAGAATTTTTTGAATGGCGCAGCCAGTCCAGCCGCTACATCGGCACCCTGCTGGTGCTGGTGCTACCCGCATTGGCCGCCTTCACAACCTTTACCGCGCCGGATGGCACGGTCATGCCAGCCTGGCAGGCAGTCTGGCCCCTCTTTGGCTCCACCAACCAGTTGCTGGCTGCGCTCGCGTTGATCACCCTGGTCGTCTTCCTGAAGCATCGCGGCATCGCCTTCGGTTTCGCTCTGATTCCCGCCGCCGTGATGGTCGGCATGCCTATGACAGCGCTGGTTTTAATGGTGGGCCAGTATGGTCTCTTCAGCCTGCTGGGCAGTGTTTCCTGCGTGATGTTTGTGCTTGGACTCTACGTCACTGTGATGTCGATGCGATTTGTCCTGCAGCCACGTTAACGGTTGCCTTGCCTTCGGCTTTGATCAGCGGGGGCTTCTGCTTGTCCACGGCCGGTCCTTTGCTCTCTGGCTTGGGCGCGCTGTTCCATTCGTTTTTGGCGGAAGGCCCGGATCTCATCCGGGGTTACCTGGCCGTCGTCGTTGGCATCGATGGCGTCGAAATTTCTGACGAGCCATGGCATATTGGCGGCTTTGGCTTCACTGAGGGAGAGCGCGCCGTTACCGTCGGTATCGGCTGCCTGAATTCGACTGAGTCGTTCCTGCCTTCTTTCCCTGATTTCGGAACGGCGTTCTTCCCGCCTTTGCTCGCCTCTGGTTTCAGCATCGCTCGCTGCAGCATTCCGCATCAGGCGGCCAGTCGCGGCACCTTTCGCCTCAGTCCGTGTGATTGCACTGTCACCTTTGGCGTCGATCCCGCGGGGACCTTTTTCGGCATTTGGGGTGGCGAGGATGAAACCGGGGATTAAAGCTGCCAAGCAGCAGGATAGGATAACTTTTGTTTTCATGGATTTATGATGGTTTTGGTTTCGCAGCAAATCGTGCTGCTTAACTTAAAAATCGTTCTCGAATCACTTAAGTTGCACCCCGGCGGTTCTATGTTATTGAAATTATGATGACCGATTTGAATCTATCTGACTTTATTCGCCGTCTTCCGAAGACGGAGACCCACTTGCATATTGAAGGCGCACTTCCTTACGAGCTGCTCCAGCAGCTCGACCCCAAAAAATTTGCCCAGCCGCAGGCCTGCTGGGCCCCGGATTTCAAGTGGGCGACTTTTGAAGATTTCGAGGCGCATTTGATCGAGCATGCGATGCAGTGGTTTACATCACCGGAGCGTTACCACGAGGCGGCCACGTTGATTTTCCGGCAACACCTTGAGCAAAACGTGCGCTATGTGGAGACCTCTTTCCACGCCGGTATGATCGTATTTCTCGGGATCCCCGGCCCGGAGATACTGGCTGCGATTCTCAGTGCGGTGCCGACAGGTCTCGAGGTGCGCGTCTTTATGGGGATGTCACGCAACAGCTACGCCGAGCCGCTTGCATCTGTGCTGGAGGATTGTGTTAATTGGGAGGGCCTCGCCGGGGTCGACTTGCACGGGGTGGAGTATCTGCCGCTGGAGGACTGGACGCCGAGACTTTGGGAGAAGGCCCGCGCGGTAGGCCTGGTGACGAAGGCCCATGCCGGGGAGTTTGGGCCAGCCGGCCACGTGCGTGAGGCGATCGAGCATCTTGGCGTGCGGCGGATTCAGCATGGCGTGCGTGCGGTGGAGGACCCGAAAGTGTTGCAGTTGGCAATTGATACGGATGTGACCTTCGATGTCTGCCCGATCAGCAACGTAAAGTTGGATGTTATTGATTCGATGCCCCTGCACCCGATTCGGGAATTCTTCGACCGTGGTCTTCGCTGCACCATCAGCACCGATGACCCCTTCTCATTTGGGAACACGCTTGAGCAGGAATATCAGGCTCTGGCGCAGCAACTCGGGTTCAGTCGTCAGGAGCTGGCGCAACTGGCTAAAAATGGTTTTGAGGTGGCGTTGGTGGACGCCGCAACCCGCGCCCGGTGGATTGCCGAGGTAGATAAGGTGCTCCAAAGTGCAGGTGCCACAAACTAATATACCATCAAATAAGTCTTTTCACGGAATGACAGTAGCGACGGGCTTTATGCCAGGATTGAGCCCTCGTGCATGGCGAGCCTGTTCGAATCGAGGGATCAACCCTCTCACTACAA
>PXBU01000439.1 GCA_003566795.1 Puniceicoccaceae bacterium
CCGGTCCAGGGCTTCGGTATCACTCTCGCTATCGGTATTTGCGCCTCCATTTTCTGCGCCTTGGTGGTCACCCGCTTCCTGGTGGACTTTGTGGTGCACCGCTTGGGTCTCACCAGTGTACTGGGGCTCTCGCTGTTTCCGGAAAAGAAGATCGATTTCTTCAAATACCGCAAACCTGCCTTTGCTGCGTCCTGGTTGCTGGTGCTGGCCGGCGTTGTCAGCGTCGCCCTGCATCACGACAACATTCTGGGCAAGGACTTTACTGGTGGGGACGAGATAACGGTCAACTTCACCGAGCGGCTGGACACCGGTGAGATCATGCGGGTTGTCAATGAAGAAAATCTCGGAGACGTGACGGCACTCTACCAGAATATGATTGGTCAGGACCGTGAAGTGCTCAAGGTCCAGACGCCATTTGATGAGGCCCGTGCGGTGCTGGAGGTGCTGCAAAATGCATTCCCGGATGCCGGTCTGGAAGAGGCGGGCATCAACCAGATTGGTGCCTCGGTCTCTAAGACGATTCAATGGAACGCGCTCATCTCGGTGATTTGTGCACTCGGCGGCATCCTGCTCTATGTGGCACTTCGCTTTGAAGTTGGCTACGGGGTCGGCGCGGTTGTGGCCACGATCCACGACTCGCTGATGACGATCGGGGTCTTTGTGATTTGTGGTGCACTCGGGATTTTTGTCAGCGGGCAGTTCACCGCGCCGATGTTGGCAGCTATCCTAATGATCGTGGGCTACTCGATCAACGATACCATTGTGGTCTTCGACCGTATCCGGGAAGAGCTTGAGCTCAACCCGGGCAGCAACTTGCGGAACATCATCAACATGGCGATCAGTCGTGTGATCTCACGCTCAATGTTGACCAGTTTCACCACCTTACTGGCGGCGACTTCGCTTTATATCTTCGGCGAGGGGATCATTATCGATTTCTCCTTTGTCTTCATTGTTGGTATTATTACCGGCACCTTCTCTTCGATCTTTATCGCGAGCCCGGTCTTTTATTGGTGGCACAAGGGCGACCGCCGCCATGTCGAAGAGCGTGAGCTCACTCCGAAACGCTACGAGTGGGAGAGCCAGAAGGAGGCCTAAGTCCCCGATCCATTCAAAATGCATTGGACGACGCTCGAGACGGACGAAGCTCTCGCCGAAGAACTGGCGCAGGGGCTCGGAGTCTCGCGGACTTGCGGACGGTTGTTGGCGCAGATTGGTCTGCGCTCCAAGGAATCGGCTGAGGACTTTTTGCGACCGCGCTTGTCGCACCTGGATCATCCCTTTGCGCTAACGAATCTGGAACAGGCGGCTGAGCGCATTGTGGCCGCCGTTAATCGAGCCGAGGATGTGGTCGTGTTTGGTGACTACGATGTCGATGGGATCACCAGCACGGTGCAGTTGATCGGCATGCTCCGGCAGCTCGGGCTGGAACCCCGCTTTTGTGTGCCCCGCCGCTTGGAGGAGGGCTACGGCCTCAGTCGCGAGGCCATCGACCGGGTCTTGGGTGGGCGTCTGCCGCAACTCTTCATCGCTCTCGACTGTGGCACCAACGCGCACGAGCCAGTTGCCTATCTGGTCGAGCAGGGAATTGACGTTATCGTGGTTGATCACCACCAGGCCAAGGAGCACCCTGTCTCTGAGTGTATTTTGATCAACCCGCATGTGCTCGATGCCGAGGATGCTCCCTGGCGCAATCTCTGCACCGCAGGTCTGGTTTTTAAATTACTGCATGGTATTTTACGCAAGTTGCGTGAGGTTGAAGATGCGAGGGTGGAAACGGTGCAGCTCAAGGACACCTTGGATCTGGTTGCCCTCGGGACGATTGCGGACTTGGTGCCGTTGCAACGGGAAAACCGGATTCTTTCCTGGTATGGGCTGCGACACCTTCGGACCAATGGCCGCCCTGGCATACGAGCTCTGGCCGAAATCAGCGGGATCGACAATACTCAGGAGCTGAGCAGTGCCGATATCTCTTTCAAACTCGGCCCGCGGATCAACGCCTGCGGTCGCTTGGCCGATGCCTCCCGCCCGATCGAACTCCTGCTGGGGAAAAACGCGGATACCTGCCTCGATGTGGCCCGCGAGCTGGACGCCTTCAACAAGGAGCGCCAAAGCATCGAGCGTCGCATTACTCGGACGGCCGAGGCCCGGGCCGAGCAGGAATTTGTTAACCTGCCCGGAGTGGTGCTCTATGGCGATGATTGGCACCCCGGTGTAGTCGGGATTGTGGCCAGTCGAGTGAGTCGCCATTTGCACAAGCCTACAGTCGTGCTGGGGGCTGAAGCCGAGATGGCACATGGCTCTGGTCGTAGCGTTTCCCATGTCGATTTGGTGGCGGTCTTTCATCGTTGTGCCCATCTGCTCGATCACTGGGGCGGCCACCCGATGGCAGCTGGTGTCTCGCTAAAGGCAAAAAATATCGCCGCCTTTACCGATTGTTTCAACGAGAGTCTACTGGAGCTGTATCCGGACGGGCTACCCGAGCCGACGCTCGCCGTCGCCGCCTGGATCGAGCCGGATGATCTCGAAGTCGCTCTGCTCACCGAACTCGAGCGCTTACACCCTTTCGGGCAAGCCAATCCCGAGCCGGTCTTCGGCCTGCGCGGGGTGCGGCTCGATGAAGCACCGCAACCCTTCGGCAAAGGCAACTTTCGCTTTCGATTGCCGACCGGCGGCGGTCGTAGCGTAGTCGGCATCGCGTGGGGATTCAAACAAGCGCCCGAACCCGGCCTGCCCGTCGACGTAGCCCTGCGCTTTGCCTGGAACCATTGGCGTGGCCGCCGCTCCCCACAGGTCACGCTGGTGGACTGGAAAAAGGCCGACTGACAATTTCCAAAATCAGGTGACTCAAAGTTGACGCGATGCCGAAAAAAGAATCCACTGATATCATGCTGAGTATCTTATCCCACTGTCGCCTTTTGGGCTATTGCGCGCTCGCTTTCTTGAGTGGTAGCGCCTCGCTGCTGGGCTCCGAGAGCGCGGTGGATACTCCGCCCAGCGGATCCGTCCGACTCCCGGGGATCGAGATCCATGCCGAGCGTGGCATAGTCGATGTCGACGCCCGGATCTGCCTGACCGAAGGCATGCTGGAGCTGGTTGCCTGCACCGAGGGGACCAAGGAGCATGAGTCGATTGTCGCCATCAAGGCACTGCCAGTCCACGTGCATACCGCGCTACTACTGATCGGTGCGAGAAACGGCACGCCGGCCATGCGCGAACCTATTAATGAGGAACAAACCCGCTGGAGGCACTACAGGCCCAGCGGCGACCCGATTACGGTCTCGCTGGTGGTTCAGGATGACGAGGGCAACCCGGTCGAACGGCCCATCAGTGATTTCGTCAGGCGTGGCGAGGGCGAGTCTTTCATGCCGAATATGGGCCGGGACCAATCTGCTCCTGGGGCAGACGAAGCCAACGAAAAATTCCCGGATGCTTTCCTCTTTACTGGCTCGCACTTGGTTGGCGACGATGCGCAAGGGCGCCAATATCTAGCGGATCAAAGTGGACACGTCATCACAATCAGCACCTTTGGGGATGAGGTGCTGGGCTTGTCGGAAATCCATAGCCACACGAATGACGAGTTGGTTTGGGAGGTGGATCCGACCCACCTTCCCGCGCTCGATACCGCGGTGAAGCTGCGCCTGCGGCTTAAACGGTAACATCGAACCAAATTATGCAACGATCTACCTTTTGCGCCCTCTGCGCACTGAGTCACAGTGTTCTAATGGCGACTGAAACATCTCCGGGACCCCAGGAGATTTATGCGCTTGATCCACTCGTTGTCACGGCCGTTCGCACGGAGACGGCTTTGGAGGACACCGCCTACACCACGCACATACTCGACTCAAATTTCCTTGAGCAGGGCAACCACCGGACTTTGCCGGAGGCGCTGCAGTATATCCCTGGTGTGTTGGTGCAGAAAACGGCAGCGGGCCATGGCTCCCCTTTCATTCGCGGGTTCACCGGACGGCAAAACTTGATCATGGTCGACGGTGTACGGATGAATAATTCGAGCTGGCGCAGCGGCCCGGTGCAGTATTGGAACACCATCGATAGCCGATCCATCGAGCGCTATGAGTTGATTAAAAACCAGGGCTCTGTGCTCTACGGCTCGGATGCCATCGGCGGCACCGCCAACGTCATCACCAAGAGCTCAAACTTCCGCAACTTTGCCGATGGCGAACATTTCTTCTTCGGGTCCGGCGATTACGAGTTTCGCAGTAATGGTGACGGATCGCACATTGGGCGTGTGGAATCAGGAGTCGGGATCGGAAACCAGTTTGGGTTTTTCCTCGGCGTGACGGGTAAGGATTTCGGAGACATTCGCGGGCCGAAAGTCGGAGTGATGGAAAACACCGGTTACACGGAGGAGGCTTTTGATCTGCGCTTTGACATGGCCCTGTTCGATAGCTCAACGCTGACTTTTGCGCATCAGTACGTGAACCAGGATGACGTCTGGCGCTTTCATTCCACCGTCTTCAACCAAGGCTGGACCAAAGATGGCAAGGTCGCGACTCCGGGTAACTTCCAAGCGCGAATTTATGACGAAAAACGAAGCTTGACCTACCTGCGCTTGAAGGGAGCAAGCCCGGTGGCGGATGCCTGGCTGGACCGCTGGTCGTTAACGCTATCGTATCAAACTCAGGAGGACCGTGAATTCCAGGATCGTTCTGCGGGTGCTGCCACAGACCTTCGCCTACAAGAGACGGAGGTCGAGACCTTCGGCTTTGATCTCTCGCTGGAGTCTGACATTGGGGAGGGCACCCTCGTCTATGGCCTTGATTACTATCATGACGAGGTGGACGCTTTCGGTCAACGCGACTCCACTGGTGCCGGCTTGGTCAACACGCCGGGCTTTCGGCCGGTCGCCGATGATTCAAAATATGACTTGGTGGGTGCTTTTGCTCAGTACACCTGGCGCCCCAGCCAGCACTTCGAAGTCACCGGTGGCGGCCGGTTTACCCATGCCGAAGCGAGGCTCGGAAAGTTTTTTGATGCATCGCTGGGGGAGGACAGGAGCGCATCGCGCAGCTGGGACGATGTCTCGGGTTCGCTGCGTGCGCTCTACCGCCTCAATGATACTTGGAGTGTCTATGCTGGTATTTCACAGGCCTTTCGCGCACCCAATTTGACGGACTTATCGGGAAATCTGACCACCCTCTCAGGCACGCCTGCAGCAGGAAATGTGGACGTGGATCCGGAAGAATTTATCACCTATGAATTGGGCACACGCTACAACGCGGATACGATTTATCTCAATTGGTCGGTCTATTACACGGATATTTCCGATATCATCACCGGGGTGCCCGCCGCTGCTGGAAGCGGCACCAATATTACCACCAATGGCCAGGACGGAAAAATCTATGGGGTGGAGCTGGAAGGCCGCTGGCGCTTTCATGCTGACTGGACTTTATCGGGCTTTGCCGCCTGGCAGGATGGTGAGACGGAAACGCCTCTATTCATTGGTGGGCCGGTGCAGACGGATAATCTCTCCCGCTTAAACCCGCTCAGTGGTTCGCTGGCGCTGCGTTGGGATGCTCCCTCCCGCCGCTACTGGGTGGAAGGGCGCGTCTTGGCTGCGGCCAAGCAGGATAAATTGTCGCGACGCGATCAAACCGATACGCAGCGGATTCCGATCGGGGGCACGCCCTCTTATGTGGTGCTGATGGCGAATGCCGGGTGGCAAGTCAATGACCACCTGGATCTGACGCTGGGGCTGGAGAATCTGACCAACGAGGATTACCGCACCCATGGTTCGGGGCAAAATGAGCCGGGCTTCGGTGCCATTGCCCGCGCAAAGCTTTCCTGGTAGTAGGGCGGCGTCCTACCCTGACTTCCTTGTAACAAATTGGTAGCGAACCCGCGAGAGCGGGGTCGACGCCCATCGCGTTGAATAGGCAGATTCTCTGTAATATAATAAGCCTGGCAAAATATATGTTGACAGAGTGCTGATCGAGGCTATTCTGGGGGTATGAATATAAGAAGATGGAAGATTCGGGGCGGTGGGCAGGCAGCCGTTTACCACTGCATGACTCGGACGGTGAATGGTGAGCGTTTGTTTGAGGATCGTGAGAAGGAGGTGCTGCGCAAGATGATCTGGCAGGTGGCGGACTTCTGCGGGGTGCAGGTGCTGACCTACTGCGTGATGGCGAACCACTTCCATGTGCTGCTGCGGGTGCCGGAGGCGGGGGAGGTCTCGGATGGGGAACTGCTGCGGCG
>PXBU01000256.1 GCA_003566795.1 Puniceicoccaceae bacterium
TGGTCGCCGGCGTAATACCGTGAGCTTCGTTGTGGGCCACCTGCTTGGCGCGGCGACGATCGGTCTCATCGATGGCCCGGCGCATGGAGTCGGTCATGCGATCCGCGTAGAGAATCGCCCGGCCGCGCAGATTGCGGGCTGCCCGCCCGATGGTCTGGATCAGGGAGCGCTCGGCACGCAGAAAGCCCTCCTTGTCCGCATCGAGAATGGCCACCAGCGCCACCTCGGGCATGTCGAGGCCCTCCCGCAGCAGGTTGATGCCGACGAGCACATCGAAGACGCCACCGCGCAGGTCGCGGATGATCTCGTAACGCTCCACGGTCTCGATATCGGAATGGAGGTAGCGCACCCGCACGCCACGCTCATCAAGGAACTCGGTGAGATCCTCCGCCATACGCTTGGTGAGGGTAGTGACCAGCACGCGATCACCCTCCTCCACCGCCAGCTTGATCTCCCCAAGCAGATCGTCCACCTGGCTGGTCGCCGGGCGGATCTCCACGGCGGGGTCGATGAGCCCCGTCGGACGCACCACCTGCTCGACCACCTGGCCGGCTTTCTCGGCCTCGTAGTTGCCGGGGGTCGCCGAGACGAAGATGGCCTGGGGGCAGAGCTGCTCCCATTCGTCGAAGCGCAGCGGGCGATTGTCCAGGGCCGACGGCATCCGGAACCCGTACTCCACCAGGGTTTCCTTGCGGGAACGGTCGCCTTTGTACATGCCCCCGATCTGGGGGACGGTGACATGGGACTCGTCGATCACCAGCAAGGCGTTGCTCGGCAGATAATCGAACAACGTCGGCGGCGGCTCACCTTGGGCCCGTCCCGACAGATAGCGCGAGTAGTTCTCAATGCCTGAGCAGTAGCCGAGCTCAGCAATCATCTCGAGATCGAAGCGGGTGCGCTGTTCCAGGCGCTGGGCCTCGACCAGCTTGTCCCGTTCCCGCAACCACTCGAGGCGGTCGACCAGTTCGAGCTTGATGTCGTCCAGCACGGCCAGGATCCGCTCCCGCGGCGTCACGTAGTGAGTCTTGGGATAGATGGTGTAGCGCGGCACCTTGCGCAGCACCTCGCCGGTCAGCGGGTCGAACAGCGAAATCTGCTCGATCTCGTCGTCGAACAGCTCGAGCCGCACGCCCTCGTGCTCGGATTCGGCCGGATGCACGTCGATGACGTCGCCGCGGACGCGATAAGTACCGCGCTGGAACACCATGTCGTTGCGGGTGTACTGCATGTCCGCCAGCCGCCTTAGGATCTGGCGCTGATCCATGCGGTCGCCGCGGTCGAGGTGCAGGACCATCTTCAGGTAGGAGGCTGGATCACCGAGGCCATAGATCGCAGATACCGAGGCCACGATGATGCTATCGCGCTCTTCGAGCAGGGCCTTGGTCGCCGAAAGCCGCATCTGCTCGATGTGGTCATTGATGCTGGCGTCCTTCTCGATATAAGTATCCGACGATGGGACGTAGGCCTCGGGCTGGTAGTAGTCGTAATACGAGACAAAGTATTCGACGGAGCTGTCGGGGAAAAAACTCCGAAACTCCCCGTAAAGCTGGGCCGCCAGGGTCTTGTTGGGCGCCAGGACCAGGGTCGGGCGTTGCACCTGCTCGATGACCTTGGCTATGGTGTAGGTCTTGCCGGATCCAGTGACACCGAGCAGCGTCTGATGCGACAGGCCATCGCGCAGCCCACCGACAAGCTTCTCGATGGCCGCGGGCTGATCGCCTGCGGGATCGAAGTTCGCGTGGACTCGGAAGGGTTGTGCTGCCTGCATCGGCGGCCTCGCATGCTGCATGGGGCGACGGAAAGTGCCGGCGGCGGAGCATAACACGTCGACCTAAGCCTTGAGGCATCGATTCAACCGATTGAATTAAATGGTGAATTCCAGGACTGCAACGACCGCGGCCGGAAATCATCACGGCCCTTGCAAATCCCGGGGCGGGCCTTAAACTACGCCCCCGTCGCCGCCCCCGCAGGCGGAGACGCTATTCCGCCTTAGCTCAGTTGGTAGAGCAGCTGACTGTTAATCAGCGGGTCGCTGGTTCGAGCCCAGCAGGCGGAGCCAAAAAAGCCATCAGAAACAGCGGGTTAGGATTAACGCCCCGACCCGCCAATCCGACAAAAATCAGCTTGTCACCGGATTGGTCGCCAGCAACGGTGACACGGTAAGGGTTTGTCATCATCCCGCGCCCAGGATGGCCGATTTCCTACGCCCCCCAAGTACTCTGACACTACCGCGCACGTTGGCCGACGGCGCGGAACTCTGAGTCCTTTGCCTTTGGGTCAGCCTAAACATTGCTCGGCGGACAGCTGGGGCCCCATAAAGCAGACATCCACATCAATACTGGACACCCAAAAAACTCGCGATGAGCTCAACGGCAGACATCTGAGATTTCCGCCCCGGAGCATCGGCGAACGCCGACGCATCAGTGGGCGTCATCCCACAAAGTTTTCAGCCCAGATCACTACCGCGGGTTGGGCCTCCCCCGCATGCTGTACCCATGACCACAGCACGCGCACATGTCTTCGATCCCCATAACGCCGCGGCCTACCACTGCTACTCGCGCTGCGTGCGCGGTGCCATGCTCTGCGGCACCGACCCCATCAGCGACGGCACCCTGGTGCACCGGCGCGACTGGATCGAAAGCCGGATATTCAATCTCTGCGAAAGCTTCGCGGTCAGTCTGTTCGCCTGGGCCATCATGGGCAATCACCACCACCTGATTCTCGTGGTCGATCCCGTCCTGCCCCAGGCCTGGAACGACCTGGAGGTCGCCCGCCGCTGGTGCCGACTCACGCAGATACCCGGGACCACCAAGGATCCCGAAAAGCTCGAGCGCGAAGTCGCCAACCTTGTTAGAAATCAGGAGAAACTGGAGGTCAAGCGCCTGCGCCTGGGCTCGCTGAGCTGGTTCATGCGCTGCCTGAACGAAGGCATCGCCCGGCGCGCCAACCGCGAGGACGGCTGCACGGGTCGGTTCTGGGAAGGGCGCTACGACTGTCAGAACCTTCTGGACGAACGCGCGATGCTGGCGGGCATGGCCTACGCCGACCTGAACCCGATCCGGGCCGGCATCTCACATGAGCTCAAAGACAGTCATTACACCGGCATCCATCGAAGGCTGAACCTGCTCACCAACGAGGTCAGCGACGCGCAAGCTCCACTACGAGCACTCGCGGGTCCTATGGGCACTTTCGCGCCGGACCTGAGCAACCGGCAATATATCGACTTGGTGGACTGGATGGGCCGGTACCAACGCCCAGGCAAGGCTGCGATCCACGCAGCCGCACCGCCCGCACTGGCCCTTACCCAATATCAGCCGTCCGACTGGCTGGAGTTCAGCGCCAACATTCAAAGGCGATTCGGCTCCGCCGTCGGTTCCCAAGCGGCTCTGACCGCCCATGCGCGCAGCCATCAGCGGTCCTGGCTGCGCGGTATAGGCTTGGCGAGAGAACTGGAGCCGCCGCGTAAATAGTGCCCAAGCGTATATGGTTCGATAACGCCTCGTCGAACAGCGAACGCACAGCACTCATTGGAGCGCATGACTCATGCTGAGCCATAAACGAAAAACGTTATCTCAGCAGCTTCATACCGACCACGCTGGCCCCAGGGCATAGCTTCGTCAACGACGGCTGCTCACTCCGATCTAGCTGATGCCACCATCAATGCCTCGATTGAGGCCGCATCGGGATGCCCATCGGCCACCACGCCGATCGAGCGCTGGAACTGACTCAAGGCCGCCCGGGTTGCGGGCCCGAAAATACCATCAGCCGCACCGGCGTCGAAGCCCATCTGGTTCAGCTTGTTCTGCATGTTCGTGACGTCCTCACGCGCAAGCGCTTGAGCATCCGCCGGAGGCGGACGCCGCAGTGGCGGCGCGCCACCGATGCGGTCGGCAAGGTGACCCACCGCCAAAGCAAAAAACTCGGAACGGTTCCAGCGCATGATCACTTCAAAGTTGTCATAGACCAGGAACGCCGGGCCCTGATGGCCGGAGGGCACCAGCAGCGACGCCTGGAGATCCAGGGCTGGCAGTGCCTGACCATCGGCCATCTTCACTCCGCGCTCGCGCCAGCTTTGCAGGGAGTGTTTCTGGTTGCGACCAGCCAATTCATAGGCAAAGCCTTCGGGCAGGCGAACCTCCCGCCCCCATCGGAGGCCAGGTTCCCAGCCAATGCCGCGCAGGAAATTTCCGGCTGAGGCCATGGCGTCGGGGATGCTGCCCCAGAGATCCCGTCGCCCACTGCCATCGCCATCTACCGCATAACGAAGGAAAACCGAAGGCATGAACTGCACGTGGCCCATGGCCCCCGCCCATGACCCGAGCATCCGGTCAGGCGTAATGTCCCCGGCGTCGATGATGCGCAAGGCCGCCATCAACTCACCGGTGAAGTACTCGCTGCGGCGCGGGTCACAGGCCAGAGTGGCCAACGAGTTAGGCACCGGCATACTGCCGAAATAGCTGCCGAAATTGGTCTCAAGGCCCCAAAAGGCCACCAGGTAGTGAGGTGGTACACCAGTCTCCTCTAGCACCCGCTGCAAAAGCCCACTGTGCTCTGCGAGCAACGCGCGGCCACGCGCAACCCGATCTTCAGTCACCCGGCGGCCGAAATAATCAGTAAACGTCTGCGTGAACTCCGGTTGACGCCGATCGAGCTCGATCACCCGCGGAACGTACTGCACCGCACCAAGCACATCGGTGACTGTCTCCGGCGAGATGCCCTCCCCGCGGGCACGCTCCTGCAGACCAGCCACGCACTGGCGGAAGCCCTCGTGATTCTCCTCCTGTGCCTGAGACAGCGGCAGCAAGCCGACCCACATTGTCACCAGCGCAAGCACGTGGCGAGAAGCGCCAGGCTTCAGCCATGCACGGATAACCATTCGAGATACTGCTGACATCTGTCGACTCCCTGTGAGGCTTGCGTGTTTACGCCGTCAGCATAGCCGGAGTCACTCTCCCGACACAGCTCAAACTGGACACCCAGAAAACGGCGGAGTTCCCCGGATCTACCGACACATCTGGAGCCAGGCCACATGCTGGCGCGACCTCACGGAGCAAAAAGAGCGGACATCCAAAAAAGTTTGTGGATGTCCTGTAATGTTCGAACTATTCGTCCTGAATCGTTCAGCATCTGCTGAATCCGGCACATGTCTGTATTCGACCCCCGACGAAACAACGGCTTAGACCATTGTTTCGCGAGCTGCAGCCATAGACCGCAGGAAGCGGTGATGAACCAGCGTTTCCTCAACTCATCCGCATATCTCACAGATCCACGAAGCGAGGGCATGGAAATGCCGGGCGTTAAAGTCAAGGCGTGCGACAGTTCGGGCGCGCAGGCGGACTGAATGTACCTCGATCACCCGGACGGAGCGATTCGCCATGAGCGAATCGCGTCGCACGAAGTGCGCCTCCAGGGTGCGCACCACGGATGGTTCGCAACAGCGCAAAACGGAGTTTGCCGGCATAGCGACATCCGCAGCCGTAAATTGGTGAGATATGCGGGCTAAAACCTGGGTGTGCTATTTCTCGCTCCGAGACCGCTCCTGCAACGCAAGCATCCGGCACTCCTCCCAATCGGCATCGAGTTGATCAGCCTCGCATGCACCGATCAATCCGAGCCACTTCGAAGACCTTCAATAAGCGTATGGACAACTGAAACCCTCGTATCGCCCGCAGGTGACGTCCGCGAGAATGACTCTCGTGCACTGGCCAAGAACCTGGATGTCCAGAATATTCCTGGCTGTCCCGTAGTATTGTGGATGTCCGGAATTGGATGTCCGGAATTGGCGGGGGGTGATGAGGCCGGCCTTCCGTGGCCGGTGAATTGACGGCGGCGCTTAGCGCACCCAGCTTTCCACTTCATCTGAACCGTATTCGGCCTTCCAGGCCTTCAGGACGTTGTGATTGCCGCCCCGCGTTTGAATCTTTTCACCGTTATGGGGATTGATATAGGTCTTGAGCTTGCGCTTCTTGCGAGTCTGAACCGGAGCGGCCTTAACGCCCTTCACCGCCCGGCCCTTGCTGGGTTTCGGCAGGTCGTTCATGGTTTTGCCGTGCTTCTTGAGCAGGCTTTCCAGATCCTGGAGAAAAGCCAGTTCCTTCTGAACCACCTTACTCTTCTTCATCTGGTCAAGCTCCTGCTTGACCTTCTCGAACTCCTCCTGCTTCTTCAGGAGTTGCGCGACCTTGTCCATTTCATGACCTCAGGAA
>PXBU01000120.1 GCA_003566795.1 Puniceicoccaceae bacterium
ATGGAAGTATTCACACCATCACAACTATTAGCAATCCGAACTATACATATTTGTGGAGCACGGGTGCGACAACTCAGTCTATTGATGCCATTCTTCCCGGAGAATACTTCGTTACAATTACCGACACAAGTTCGGGGTGTTCAAGGACACAAATGGCGGGACTTATTCATGACAAACTACACCGATCCCACCACCGGCGCACGACTCTGCCAGCACATTGGGCGACGAATTGCTCATTTAAATGCCTCTAAAGAGCGCCTCATCAAGAAACGCGCTGCATGATTCGCAAAATTTTAAAGTATCTAACCCCAAATAAACCAAACCTCACATCTCTTTGAGTCTATGAGAAATCACGCCCCATCATTCAACCTGCAAAACTGGTGGAAATCGCGAAAGCCTTTTTTTCGGCCCTATTCACTAAGAACGACCGCTCATATCGCAAACAGCCGGTGCATTATCTCACACAGTCATAAATTCCTGTATTTCCGTATCCCAAAAGCAGCAAACAGCACCATTACTTCAACACTCTACCGCTTGCAACACGGACACACCTCGCCCCCTGATGGTAAAAAGATAAAAAGCAGCTTCCAACATCCTGATAAGTTATCGCGGGCAGAAGCAGCCACCGTCAAAGAAAGCTACTTCAAGTTTTCGGTTGTTCGCAATCCCTATGATCGTCTGCTCTCGGCCTACCTGGACAAAATTAAAGGCAACAGCCTCCGACAAAAAAGAAAGGTCACAAACGCGCTTAAACTACCTGAAGATAGCGAAGTGGAATTCGACTTATTTCTGGACTACCTCGAGCAGCATTCCGGCACCCTGGATGATGCCCACTGGGCGATACAGACTGATATGATCTTTATGCCCTTGTCGGAGCTCGATTTTCTGGGAAGGATGGAGAATCTAAGCACCGACTTAGCGAAAATAGTGTCCACTATTTTTGGCATCGAAGATTTCGAGATCGAGCGACAGACCCAACGGGTAACCAACGCACGAGCCCGGCGCCACGAGCTGCTTAATTCAAATCAAATTAAACGAATTACCGAGATTTACCGCAAAGACTTTGAACTACTCGGCTACGAAATTGAGTAAGAGCAAAACAACGCTATATCATTTTGCCTAATCATTCCAAAGCTCTCTTATTCCAGACCTCAATTAGCTAATCCACAATATAAATTGCTGAGCGTTGATACTGTAGCTTCCAGCGAAAATTCACGCCGCACCCTCTCCTGGCATTGCTTCACTTGAAACTCCATACTTGTTAGTGATTGATCTTGCATTAGGTAACGCTTAAGTCCATTAGCCAATGACTTGATATCCCCCGGAGGAAACAAAAAATCTTGATTTACAAGAAATTTTGAAATCATTCCCGTATCCGCTGCCAACAGCGGCACTCCGGCAGCGATCGTCTCCAGCGCGGACATCCCAAAGCTTTCACTCCTGGAGGGATGAATGACGAGTGGAAAGCCCCTAATGTGCTGCGCGTAGTTTTCCACTGGCTTCAGGAAACGTAATCTAAACTTTTTCACGCCTGCCACGTCAAATACCGCTCTCGGATCCTTCCCATACTGATCCCCGAGAAAAGTGATCTCTGGATAATGGATGATCCCCCCAGACTGCTCGATCCTGGTTAACGCATGAATCACGTCCTGCCAACCTTTTCTCGAGTTGACTGAACCGAGCACCAAAACGGCACCTGGAGGCGATTTATTATCGCCACAGCAGGATTCTGAAAATTCATCCGCCTGTACACCATTATAAACTTTGACATGATTCCCCTGTGGATACCATTTTTGGACTTTTTCGAATAATTTGTCACCGACCGAGATGATTACCTTATGGCGATGACACCCATATTTAAAAAAATCCCGTTGCGTCATGCCGGGAGTACGCAGTGTAAGTATTGAAACACCTCCGATTGCCTGAGCCAGGCGGTAACCGTGAATGCTATCGGGATGATCGTTGACGTGTATGATCTTTAACCGGTTTTCTAATAAATGCTCCGCCAAGATATCCGCCATCTCCGTTGCAAAAATGCGGTTACCGTAAAGTCGGCCCACCAGACTTCTTGATTTTGGGAAAGTCTTCGAACAGACCGCAACCCCTTTTTCTTGCGCGAAGCCCGTGAGCCAGCCCTTTTTGCTGGTGACCAGTATCGGTTGAAACGCTTTAATTGCAGGAGCCGCCAGGACTCGGGAAAGCGATTTTTGCGCGCCAGCCAGATGGACCGAATTTTGCAGATAAATAACCTGGGCTTGCATACGGCTAAGATAACGACGGCTGTTGCTGCTGGGTCAAGATTGATCGATGAAAGCCCCACCCTGAAAACAGATTTAAACAAGTCGCTTCACCTTTCTCGCGATCGCATCAGCAGCAGGATGCCGCTCGGTTTCGGTCGACAGAAACATGACCCACTGAAATGGCTGTTTACAAACAAACTCAAGATACAGGTTCTCCATAAATTGAATGGAGCGCTCACTCAACTCCCGCTTGCGGGAGTGAATGGTTGGCGTGCTACAACTAAAAACAAATAAACCACGGGTGATTGGAATCAATCGGCTAAAAGGCTCAAAACAAGCAACCTTCATTGGCTCGCGATCATCCGCCCCGATTCGGATCCCCCTCGCAAGGTAATCCACAAAATAGCGGTCAACTATAACAACCTTGCTGAGGTGGAACCATCTAAAAAGATTCCATTTTAAAATCCCCAGCAGCAGAATTAAAGGCAACATTTTTTCATCTGCCAGATTCTTTTCAAGTTTTGCACGATAGAAATATTTATAGCACCTGCGATATACGAAACTCTTCCGGAACAGATTCTTAAAACGATAGGTAACGAACAAATCAGGACTATCTCGCAGAGCGAGCTCGGTAATGGTTCCCTTCCCGGTCCCGTCGGTTCCGATAACTGGCAGGATCCGCTTGGGCCGGAGGCCACGCGCCAAGCGCCTGCCAAGTAACTTGATTCGTTCCGTCTTAGCATTGAATCGGAGCGGAGCGAGACCAAACACAGCAAGTTGCTTCAATGCCAACCTACCAGCGTCGAACGCGGTCTTTTGGCCCTGCCGAAGTTCTCTTAACATTGTAACCACAGCCTGCCTATCACCAGGACATGCCTTCAACTTCTCAATAAACCAATCCAGCCGATAGACCTGCTCCGGCTCCTCAACATCGCAGTCTTTGAACAACAGATGGGTCATGTAAAAACATGCCAACACCTCCGTTCGATTCGACTCATACTCAGATATCGCGAAAATATTCTCTGTCGGCACATATGCGGGCTTCTTCAGGTCGCCATGGAGATCAAACAGATCAATGGAAAACCAAAATTCATACACAATACGTGACGAACCATAATAATGAAACAATTCGATCCGCCATTTTCTTGGATTTTTCTTAATCAATTCGAAATTAATACCGGCTTGTTTACATATTTCGTGGAATAGTTTTAAAATAGATAAAAAATCACTTTTCTTCACAATAAAGTCATAATCACCGGTAAAATAATCTTCCTTCTTATCAATATGCTTCGGTCTAAGCAATTCGACTTTCACATTCGAATCCATCAACGCCTGCCGGCAGCATTCGGAGCAAGCGATCAGTTCTTTAACCTTATCCATTACCGCACCTCAAATGTTTCAAGTCCCCAAATCTGGATGCGCCAGCTCACCGACCCCAACGGGCCCTGAGCCACCGGATTTTTTTGCACGGATGAGTTCGGCTCTTTTCCTTACCCATGTGCGATGGCGACCCAAAACTTGAACTGGAACCTCCCTGACTCCCAAAATCAAGGACAAGGCAATTCGATGAATACCGTCTCGCAACTGAAAACGTCCCACCCGGTCGATCAACACTAATGGCTCCAGAGAATGCTTGTAAATTTTCTTCCCCATTCGGTGGTCACCTTTTGGAGCGGAGTGCCCTCCAACTTCATTCGGCCTGTAGCCATTCGTTTTGATCGACTGGTAGAGATCATCCACATAGGCACACCTCACATTAACGAAATCAGCCATCTGATTGTAACCCCACCATATTCCTTTCTCCTCCATTTTTACTTTTGCGTGCTGATAATACTCCGTATTCTCCCAATTCATTCCGTCCTCGAAATGCTGCCGCAGGCCAATCACCGTGGGATGCTGGGCAAGCTCTGACAGTCCCTCCAAATCCCAGTCTCCACCCGCAATCTGACCTAATCCATTTTTAGTCCCGAATTTCAGATTATATTTTTTGATGTCAGACGGGTTAACCATGATTGGTTTTGTGGGATAGGGAGGCATCGGGTAAATCACTTGATGCCACAGATAGCGACTGGCTTGCCGTAGTTTAATATTAAAAAGTTTTTCTTTCATCGATTTTCCATACTAAAGAGGGGGTTCAATCTTTTCTCAAAACCTGCTGAATCCTCTTCTTTAGTTTAGTATTAGCATCCCAGTTTTCTAAAAACCGCTTCAAATCGTTTTCAGCTTCTCGTTTAAAACGCCATTTGGGCACGTCAAAGCGAAGGCTATCGCAGTCGATCAAATAAATTTGCTCATTATTTACAAGCAGATTATTTGCCTTAAGGTCTCCGTGGACGATGCGGTAACGGTGCATCTTCTGGAATAATGCAGAAATCTCCTTAAGCGCAGAATCATCGGAATGGAGCATTTCCTGGTTTTCCTTGAGCCTTTGGTCGATCGATGATGCATCAATAAATTCCATCAGCAGCCAGCTCTTTAAAGTCATCCCATTCTTTTTCTGCTCCACCAACACGAGTGGCTGCGGCACATTGATTCCCAAAACGCCAATTGCCTGACCGATGCCCCAGCTGCGTCTCGCTCGCGACAAATGAAGGAGGTGCCGCAGGCGGTAGCTCAGGGACTTTTGATTATAGCGCTTTAGAACAAACGACTGCCCCTTCCACTCGATTTTCTGGACAGTGCAGGTATTGCCGTTCTTCAGGCGCAGGCCCTGGCTCATAAAGCTGTCCGGGTCCTGATAGAGCATTTCGACCAGCTCTGAATCCATGCTTCGCGAGGCCAGTAACGCTGAATCTGAGGATCGCCGGGATAGCACCCTTGATGAGGATCGAAATGATTTTTTCCAGAGACGGTGGGCTTCGCGAATCAAGGCTTTGGCGGATTCTTTGTCCTGTTGCGGTAGACTTGGATAGCTGAAATCAACTCCATGCGCTGCAGCGTGTGAGGCAAGTGATTCAAAAAACATCTTTCTCGCTGCTCCGGAAAAGCGCATCCCCAGCTTGTAAGAGATTTTTCGAATCAGTCGCTGAGATAAAGCGGAAGATTTAAACCGTATTGATCCCACGTCGAGTGTGTAGACAGTGCTTCCATCCCAGTAAAAATTCTTGAAATGGACATCAGTCTGGTGGACGCCAGATTTCCAGTGCAGAACGAGAGTTTTCGCGAATTCGTTGATCGCCTTGGATGCAGATTGCGAGTGGGTGTTATCGTCCGCAAAAAACAACTGGAAGAGCGATTGCCCGTTTTCAATATATTTTGCGGCTACCCAAAGACCGCTGGCATCATCCTCGGCAGTGAAGATAAAACCGGGCCCGGGGATGCCCCTTTGACTGAGTTCCTTAAGGCCGGATACCTCACGGTTAAACTCTCGCATTTGCTTGCTGCCAGGGAGAAATCGTTTCGCGACGAGATGCGCGTCATACTCCTCGCAGTAAGCCAGCCACACCTCTCGGCGCTCTGCCAATATCCGAAGCGGATCCTGGATTTCTATCGAAACCTTCTTCGACCAATCAAGCCCCTCGGCTAGTTGCCTAATACGTAATTTCACGCGTGAATTTGGTGTTGGAGTCATCAACTGGTGGACGCACAAAGGAGCAGTTGTTGAGCATCGGATCCGCCTCAGATTAAAGAAGCGCGCCCCGACAACCGTCAACCATAAGATGAGGGTGTTGCGGGCGTTAAATCCCCTTGCCATTCCTACACGGCTCTCTTTCGCTTCACAGCAGTTAGTGACTCCCCTCGCCCGTAAAAATGAATCACCACCGCTCATCGAATCCACTCAAAGAGATTTACCTCAAACTGCGCTCCAAAAGCGGCCGGATCAGCGTATGGATGCTGCCGGGAGAAAAAGTAGGCTATATCCCTGTCCCTAAGGTCGCTTCCAGCTCGATCCGCAACTCGATCCGCTCGCTGGCGGCGCAAGCCTACTTCCCCGACAGTCCCTATCCCAACAGATCGGAAG
>PXBU01000421.1 GCA_003566795.1 Puniceicoccaceae bacterium
GGCCGAAGTCCTTTCCATTGCTGAGCCACATCTAGATAAGCGTGGGTTGCAGAAATTTGAAATAGCCTTCGGCGATGCGGTGAAAACGGTGATCGTGGAGCGCCAATACATAGATAAAGATTATCGTGATACCTTCTCCAATTATCATTCGCGCCGTTTCAAAACGCCTGATCCGACATGCTTAAGACTGCACTTTTTTAAGGAGCTTTTGGAAAAGTCTTCTTTTACGGACGTAGAATACATGCAGAGGAATTATTTGGGTTACTCTGTGATCCGGCCGACTCGACCAAATTGCGTGGGTCGAACGCTGGTTGCGCCTGTTCAGTCCCGCATGGGGGAGGCCCATATCCGGACTTGTGTTGAGGTCGTCCACTTGTTGGGTCTTTCTCTAAAGATCGTAGGGTTCCCCTTTATTAGCCAGGACGGAGATGTAACCAGCTGTGCTCAGTCTGCCCTGTGGACAGTATTTCGTTACTTCAGTAACCGGTATTCCAGGTATGGTGAGATACACCCGTATCAAATTGGGGCGCTCACCAGTGATTATTCAACAGGGAGCCGTCTCTTTCCATCGGACGGGCTCCATATGTGGCAGATGGGAGAGGCATTTCGCAGAAGTCGCTTTGAGCCATTGATTTATACACGGCACGAACATAAGGAGGAATTCGAGCATCTACTTTATACTTATATCGAGTCAGGCATACCTTGCTTAGTGGGTGTTCCTGGTCATGTGGTGGCAGCTTACGGGCATTTTTCCGATATTGAAGCTTCTCTGATACCCAATGACAAGCGATGGCATTACTCATCGCAGTTCAATCGGGGGCTGGTCATTAGTGACGATAATACCTATCCTTACCAGCCGCTTCACAAACAAGGGCCAGCTAAACCAACCGATTCCAGGTATAAATTTGACGAGATCGACAGCTTTATTGCTCCCCTTCCGGATAAGGTATACCTGAGTCCGGAAGGGTTCAAGGAAGCAGCGGAAAGGACGTTGCGGAAATTTATTTCTTCATCGCCTGGATTGGCTGGCGAAACTTTATTACTGCGCATCTTTTTGACGACGTGCACATCCTATAAAGGGCGCATTGTTGAACGTAAAATGGGCCACCCTAATGTGGCACAGATTTACCGCTATCTGCCGATGCCCCACTTTATTTGGGTTTGCGAAATCTCGATGCCGGAATTGTTTGAAAAACGCAAAATTTTGGGTGAGATTGTTTGGGATGCGACCCGTAATGGTTATGAAACTTCTGGTTTGGTTGCTTGTCATTTGCCAGAGACGGTCATCTTCGATGGAGGTTCTGCACTTAATGGCCCGGAACACCTGATTAAATCAAACTTGCAAAATTCCTCTCCTTATACTCTTTACGTGAGCAACCTAAGCCAAATTGACTAAAGGAAACCTATGACCGATCTGGTAATTGTCCCCGACCTCGCAGATGATTTTACGCCTGCTTTCGACTCCGAAGAGGAGTATGCCAAATTCCGCGAAGAGTTTTCCGAAGAAATGCAGGAAGTTCTCTTGGAGCAAAGCCGCGCCCGTGCGCGCAGCGAAGAAGAAATTCGTCGTAAGCGAGTTTTTTAGCCCAGCAGCCCATCCCGCCGCAGCAGGGCGTCGGGGTCGGGGTCGCGGCCCATGAAGTCGCGGTAGAGTTGGGCGGGGTCCTGGGCGTTGCCCTGGGCGAGGATTTTGTGGCGGAATTCGCGGCCGGTCTGCGGGTTGAGGATGCCGTCCTCCTGGAAGCGGGTGAAGGCGTCGGCATCCAGCACCTCGGCCCACTTGTAGCTGTAGTAGCCGGCGGCGTAGCCGGTCGTGCTGCTGAAGAGGTGGCCAAAGTTGAAGACGTTGGACTTGGGCTGGGTGGCGTATGCGGGGATGTAGCCGTCCAGCGCCTCGTCGATGAAGGCGTCGAGGTCGGTCTTGCCCGTGAGCGGCCAGTTGATATGCAGCTCCAGATCCATCTTGCCGAAGCTGAGTTGGCGGGCATGGAAGCTGGCTTTCATGTAGTTGCGGGCGGCGAGCAACTTTGCAAACAGCTCCTCCGGGATCGGCTCGTCGGTCTCGTAGTGGCGGGCGAAGCGGTTGAGGCTCTCCCGGTCCCAGCACCAGTTCTCCATAATTTGTGAAGGTAGCTCCACGAAGTCCCAGGGCACGTTGACGCCGTTGAGCGACTTGACCTCCACCTCGCCGCAGAGGTGGTGCAGCAGGTGGCCAAACTCGTGGAAAATGGTCTCCACCTCACGGTGCGTGAGCAGCGCGGGTTTGTCGCCGACGGAGGGGGTGAGGTTACCGCAGATGAGCCCCAGATGCGGCGAGCGTTCGCCCTGCTCGGGGTCGCGATTGCCGGTGATGAGGTAGTTCATCCAGGCTCCGCCGCGCTTGGACTCGCGGGGGTGCCAGTCGGCGTAGAAAGCCCCCAGCATCTCGCCGCTGTCGGCATCGAAGAGCCGGTAAAGTTTGACCTCCTCGTGCCAGACGGAGGGCTCCGTTGGCACCGAATGTTGAACATCGCTTGAGCTGCCGCGATTTTTGCCAGAGGCCTCACCAGCATTCGACGTTGGACGTTGGACGTTCGATGTTGGATGTTCAATGTTGGAAGTTTCCTCGATCCGCAGGCCGAAGATCGTCTGCGCGATTTCAAACATCCCGTCAATCACCCGGTGGATCGGGAAGTAGGGGCGCAGGGCCTCCTCGTCGAATTCGTAGTGGGCCCGGCGTTGTTTTTCGGCCCAGTAGGCGGTTTCCCAGGGTTGGAGCAGCGGAGGCTCTGGCGAACGCCCACCATCGGACGTCGAATGTTGAACGTCGAGAGCGTCGTGTTTGAAGCTGCGCAGCTGTGAGGCCTCGGTTTCGAAGCGGCTGCGGATTTTGGCGAAGAGGTCCTCGCTGAAGCGGAGGGCGTTGTGGCCGGAACCGGCCATGCGGCGCTTGGTCACGTGGTCGGCAAAGTTTCGCTCACCCAGCAGCTGCGCCAACTGGTGGCGCAGGTCGAGGATCTCGTGCACCAGTTCCTGGTTGTTGTGGCTCTCGCCGCGTCCGATCTCCTGATAGGCCTGCCAGACCTCGCGCCGCAAGGCCTCGTTATCGGCGTAGGTCATCACCGGCATGTAGGAGGGTGCCTGCAGGGTGAAGCGCCAAGCCTGCTGGTGTCCCTTCTTCTCGGCATCTTGTTTCGCGGCGGCGATGGCCGATTCCGGTAGTCCGGCCAGTTCCGCTTCATCGTGGATGATTTTTTCCCAGGCGTTGACGGCGTCCAGGCAATTCTCGGAGTATTTCTGAGTGAGCGTGGCGAGCCGGTTTTTAAGCTCGGCGGCTTGTTGCTTTTTCTCGGGTGGCAGGTCGGCACCCTCCTCGCGGAAGTCGGCCAGGGTCTCCTTTACGTAGCGCTGCTTGGTAGGAGAGAGCGATTCTTCCCCATGATTTTCGGCAAAGGCCTTGATCTTCTGCCAGAGTGCCGCATTCAGCGGAATGCTGGAAAAAAACTCCGAGACCTTGGGTAGCATCGCGTTGTGCGCGGCGCGTAATTCGGCGCTGTTGCAGACGGAGTCAAGGTGGCTGACGAGGCCCCAGGCCTTGCTGAGAGGCTCCAGTCCCGCGTCGAGCGCGGCTATGGTATTGGCGTAAGTGAGCGGCGCTTCCTGCGCGGCGACCGCATCGACGGCTGCCTGGGCTTGCTCGAGTGCCTTGGAGATGTCGGCCTCAATGTGATCGGGCGTAAGCGAGCCCCAGCGAATGTAGAAATCGTCAGTTAAAAATGGATGCATGGATTAATCGTAATCAGTTGTTGAATTTGTTGTTGGACAGAATCACCGCTTTTACTTGATCCCACGTTTGTCCCGTCAGGTCAATCGGATCGGGGTCTTGTTCGGCGTCGTCGAAATAACTGAGGGATTTTTCCACGTTCCAGCGGCTGGCGTTAGGATACTTTTGCGCAAAGAAGGAAAGCAAGGTTTTCCGGTCATACTCGTCCAGCAGCAGAGCGTAATCCCAAAAGTCCTTTTTGCTGCCACGATTGGCGATCGCATTGAGTTTCATGGCGGCGATGTCCGCGACGGAAAGCATGCGGATGCCATCGATGGTTTCGACACCTTCAATCAGCGGGTATTGGTGTGCGATGAAGTCGGTTTTGATCCCATTGATCTGGCCGACCAGGGTGTTTTGTGCGGTAGCGGCTTCTCGAAGCGAATAGTTGCCTTCGATCCATTGGCTGAGCCGGGATGCCTCGAAAGGGTGGTGGGTGAACAGATCGAGATCGATTGACTTGCGGTGCCCAAAGCGCAGGGCCAGTGCCGTGCCCCCGACCAGATAGAAATTCTCAAGCTCCGCCGCGGCCATCAGCTTGTGGAGCAGGGAGGCCAACTCTTCGGAAACGGTCTCGAAGTGGAGGCTCATTGTGACCAGCACTGGGCGCGGTTATAAGCACGGAAAGCTTCCCGGCTCAGGCCGAACTGATTGGCGAAAAATGCGATTGTCTTACGGGAGAGCGAGGGCGCAGTAAGGAGACTCCCTTTGATTCTTGATTCACCATAGTATGCCCACGCAGCGCTCACGTCCTCGCGAGTGCCCCGTTCCACGATACGAATAATTAGGAAATCGGCATGCGCCTCGGGATCGACGCTACCGCGCTCGACATCCCAAAAAAGTGCGTTTGAGAGCCGAGCCAAAAATTTTTCCCTCGCTGCCATATCACAAAGAATGCCAGCCTCGGGTCTTCGTTCAAGTTTTCTTCATGCAATAAGATTGATCAGAAGCATGGATAATAATTAGCCTGGCAAAATATATCTTATTCGAGGGATGATTCGTTGCTTTTTTTTTGTGATGGGAATGCAAAGGTGCAAGATTTCGAGAATGGGAGCGCGATTTACCATTAATTGTCGGGTTGGTTAAGGTGCCTTTGGTCGTTCGTTGCTGCCTTTTTCGCTTCGACATTGAGGGGGAATTGTGAGACCCCTAACGGACTATCGGATCGCTTGCTTGAGAGTTTACGATGCATGGCTGTTTGAGTCGGCCCAAGGCACCGACGCAGCCGAGGTCGGCGCACTCGGAGAGACTGCGGCCGACTGGCTCGACTTCGATTTCGGACTATGAGGATAGGTCCTGCAAAATTTTACGATGGGCGCTCGCCGGTTGCCACTGCTGTCGACCTCGAAATTGATACAGAAAAGCATGAGCTGCTGATCAAACCGCAAAATGAATCGAGTGTTGATGCCAGCGTTGCGGCAGCGATCACGGCGATACCGCTGGCTCGGCTTAAACTGGAGGCCCCCCTGGGGCAGGGTAACTGGGCGCTACGGTTGCCAGAGCGCGCGGTTCTCGAGTGTCCGTCCGAAGCTTATGACCCCCTGACAGAGTTTCTGCGGCCGAGCATCGGCGCGCGCTTATCCAGGAAGGCCGAGCGCAGCCTCCGGATCGCCCTGGCCGCATTTGTGCTCAGTTTGTTGTCGATCTTCCTGTTTTTTCAGTTCGGAATTCCAGTGATAGCAGGAAAGGCGGCTGAAAAAGTGCCTCCAGAAATCGAAGCCGCCATCACGCGGGAAGCATTGCGCGTCTTGGACCGGATGTGGTTTGAGCCCAGCGAGCTCGGGCCCGCCAGAAAAGAAGAGTTGCGCGACGGCTTCGCGGAACTGGCGGTGCGGCTCTCCGATCCGCCGGACTACCGCATTCTCTTTCGCCGCAGCAAGATCGGCCCCAACGCATTCGCACTGCCCGCAGGGACGATTGTGATGACCGACGAGCTGGTTGAATTTCTTGATTCCGATGAACAAATTTATGGCGTCCTGGCACACGAACTCGGGCACATTGACCACAACCACGGAATGCGTGCCGCGCTGCAAGCCTCGGGACACGCACTCTTCGTAACTTTTTTCATGGGAGATGTGACCGCCACACTCTCGGTAGCTGCCGCGCTTCCTTCGGTTCTCTTCGAAACGGGGCACTCCCGCAAGTTTGAGCGCGAGGCCGACACCTATGCCACCCAGTTTGCCCTAAAAACCGGGTTCGGCCCGGAGCATTTGATCCACGCGCTCGAAAAGCTTACCGAGCGTTACGGAGACAGCACGGGCCTTACACTCCTTTCCACGCACCCACCGACCGCAGAGCGGGCGGAGTTGATCCGTTCCGTAGCGAGGGATGCTGCGCCGTAGGTGTGTTCAGGGTCCTAAAATAAGGTAGCTGATTTATTTTATTAGA
>PXBU01000351.1 GCA_003566795.1 Puniceicoccaceae bacterium
CCGCCCTTACGGGACAGCCGGGCGGATTGATTTTATATCAACAATCAAAGGATTGCGTTGCGCATCGCCGCACGACTACTTTTTATCATGCGCACTATGGATTCTATTTCTGCCCCAGCAAAGATTGAGACCCGGGGACTTGTGCGGGATTTTGGCAAGCGGCGTGTCGTTAATGACGTCAGCATCAACGTCAGTGCGGGCGAAATCGTCGGCTTGCTGGGGCCAAATGGGGCCGGCAAGACAACGACCTTCTACATGGTGGTCGGCTTGATCGCGGCGACAGGAGGGAAGGTGTTCTTGAACGAGGATGACTTAACCGGCCTGCCAATGTATCGCCGCGCTCGCTACGGGATTGGCTATTTACCGCAGGAAGCCTCGGTCTTTCGCAAGATGACGGTGGAGCAAAACATCCGTGCGATTGCAGAGACCTTGCCGCTTAGCCGCGCTGAGCGAAATGAGCGGGTGCAGCAACACCTGGAGGAACTCGGGTTGACGCACTTGGCCAAGCAAAAGGCCTTTACCCTCAGCGGCGGGGAGCGTCGACGCTTGGAGATCTCCCGCGCGCTGGTGACGGAGCCCAAATTCCTGCTGATGGATGAGCCGTTTAGTGGCGTGGATCCGATCAGCGTGAGTGAGGTGCAGAAAATTATCCTCCAATTGGCCAAGCGGAATATTGGAGTTTTAATCACGGACCATAATGTACGCGAGACCTTGAGCATCGTCCACCGTGCCTATCTGCTGCACGAAGGATCTGTGCTGAGTGAAGGTAGCAGTGACTTCCTGATCAACGACCCCAAGAGTCGGGAATTTTACCTGGGGGAAGATTTTAACATGTGATCTGTGGGATCGTCCGATGATTGATATACACTCCAACAATACCAAGTTTGTCGAAGCGGTAACCGTTCGCGAATTTTACGAGTCGTTTAAGGAACCCTTGCGGATGGAACTCGTCGCAGGTGCGGCGGGACTCGACAAAAGCATCCTGGAGCGCAGCCTCAATCGTCCTGCCTTGGCCCTGGTGGGTTTCTTTACCGCCTTCGCTGCGAAGCGTATTCAGTTGCTGGGAGCGGGCGAGATGGCCTACCTGCGGGACAAAAGTGCCGAGGAGGAACGTGGCATTATGTCCGCCATTCTGGAGCGTAAGGTTCCTTGCATGATCATCTCCCGGCATCTGGCGCCCTCCAAGACCCTGCTGGAACTCGCCAATAAATACAAGACGCCGCTGATTCGCTCGCCGCTGAAGTCAAAGACTTTTACCACCGAGGCCACCTTGCTGCTGGAAGAGAAGTTCGCCCCGAGGACGCACATTCATGGAACTTTACTCGATATCAAGGGCATCGGCGCGCTGATTTGTGGCGAGAGCGGGGTGGGTAAAAGTGAGTGCGCCCTCGCCTTGATTGAGCGTGGGCATAGCCTCGTCGCTGACGATTTGACCTATATCAAGCGCGTCAGCGAACGCGAGTTGGTCGGCACCTCCGCTGAGCTCAGTCGCGGCTACATGGAATGTCGGGGACTTGGCATCATCAACATCGCGGATCTCTTCGGTGTCCGCTCACTGCGCATGGATAAACGTCTCGATTTGATTGTTAAATTTACCTTGTGGCAGCGGGGGATGCACGAAGAGCGCACGGGGCTGGAAGAATGCAACGTCGAAATTCTTGGTCTCAACGTGCCGGCCATGGAAATTCCGGTGCGTCCGGGCCGGGATATGGCCCGTCTGGTTGAGGTAGCGGCCATGGTGCAGGCGCTCAAAAAAATGGGGCACGATTCCGCCGCTGAGTTCAACGAGCGGCTGATTGCCCACATGGAGCAGTCGAGGAAGAAAAAATAATTTTCGAGCCAAAAAAGACTTTGCGCGAACATAACGAATATAAAATGAGCCGGAAACACCTAGCGGAAAATAACGGAAGCATCGATTTTTCAATGCTTAGTAAACTTCTCGATGGGAGGCTGCCGGGGAGTGGGAATCCCGTAAAAGTTATTGCGGTATCGATTGTGAATAACTTGTGCAGAAGTTGACCTTGCCAAGTAGTTTCCGGTTTAGCTTTCTACTCGTCAGCGTTGATGGCAGGCAGTGGGCCGATCCTGATTTTCAACGACTTGTTTTTCCTCCTTATACCCAATCCTGACTATTAATCTCCTAAGTAACTGAATATCAAAAGTTAAATAAAATTAGTTCTTTTTATTGTCTCAGAAGCGTTCGATGGTAACCGGTCACCGCTTCTCATCCGAATAGTGCTACCTCCCGCGTCACCATGAAGTTACGGACCAGTGACGCATCAGTGTGAATAATTACAAATTTAGACCCTTATATGTCATCAACTAAGACCGATCTCTCCCTATGGGAAAGCACCAACCAACAGCTTAGAAACCTCTTTCCTACCGATATTTACGAGATGTGGTTTAGTGACCTCATCTGCGCCGAGGAGAGTCACTCCAAGATTGTGCTCTTCGCGCCGTCCGAGTTCAACGCAATCTGGATTGAAAACAACTTTCTCGACGTCATCGCGCAGCAAGCCCGGAGCTTTGCCGGTGCCCCGATTGAAATTTCGATTCAGGCGGAGAAGCCGGTAGAACCGGAATCCGGCAGTGCGGCCCAAGAAGCTCCGTCGCGAAACCGCGTTGAGGCGGCAGAGCGGCGGTCGGGCAGCGATCGTGCCAGCAATGAGCGTTCTTCCCCGCGTCGTTCCTTGCTCAACCCGAGCAATACCTTCGAGAATTTCGTGGTGGGGTCCGGTTGCCAACTCGCGCACGCGGCATCGATCGCAGTGGCGAATGCACCGGGGCGCGCTTATAATCCTCTATTCGTTTTCGGTGAAACCGGCCTGGGGAAGACGCACCTGATGCATGCGGTGGCCCACCAAATGCTGCACAACAACCCCAATGCTCGCATTGCGTATATTTCCACGGAGAAGTTTACCAACGAATTTATCCACGCCATTCGTGAGAACAAACTGGCCCGGTTCCGCCAATATTACCGCAATGTGGATGCGCTGCTGGTGGATGACATTCATTTCCTATCGGGTAAAGAGAGCACGCAGGAGGAGTTTTTTCATACCTTCAATGATCTGTTTGAGTCCGGTCGCCAAATTTTCCTGGCCAGCGACCGTCCGGCCAACGAGATCGAAAAATTGGAAAACCGCTTGGTTTCCCGCTTCCAATGGGGGCTGGTAAGCGATATTCAAGCACCCGACTTCGAGACGCGGGTGGCGATTCTGCGCAAGAAGGCCAGTTCGATGGCGATTCAACTCGACGATGAGATCATGAATTTCCTGGCTGAGCGGGTCTCACGTAACGTGCGCCGGATGGAGGGTGCTCTGACTCGTATCGCTGGTTATGATGCCCTGATTCAGCATAAGATCGATCTCGATTCGGTGGAGCGCCTATTGGGGGACTTACTGCAGGAAGAAGCCGCCAGTAAGTTGACAGTGGCGCAGATTCAGAAAAAGGTGGCCGAGTATTACCAGATCCGCCTCAGCGAACTGGTCGGTCGCCGCCGCACCAGCGAGATTGTTTTTCCACGACAAGTCGCGATGTATATCAGCCGCACGCTTACCAGTGATCCGCTTAAAGCGATCGGTGATGCTTTTGGCGGCCGGGATCATGGTACTGTAATTCACGCCTGCAAGCAGGTTGAGAACATGATGGAACAGGATGCCAGCGTGAAGCGCAGCGTTGATTATTTGATCAAGCAACTTGCCAGTGGTCGGGGCTAGTGCTACGATTATGAATGATTCCGAACAAGCGGCTTTAATTCCCGATGAGGGAGAAGTCGGTATTGTGGAGCATCAGGATTTTGTATCTGCCGAGCGCTTTCGATTCGAATCCGGCGGGAGCATTCCTGAGCTCCGGCAGCGCTATGAGACCTACGGACGGCTCAACGCAGCCAAGGACAATGCAATACTGATTTGCCACGCCCTGACTGGTGATCACCACTGTGCCGGCGTTTATAGCTTGGAAGAACGCAAGCAGGGGTGGTGGAACTTCATGGTTGGGCCGGGCAAGCCGATTAATACCTCCAAGTATTTCGTGATCTGCTCCAACGCACTGGGCGGCTGCCAGGGGAGTTCCGGGCCGGGCTCGATCAACCCCGAGACCGGCAAGCCCTACAATCTGGACTTTCCCAAGCTGACGGTGCGCGACATGGTGCGAGCGCAATCGCTGCTGCTCGACTCGCTGGGCATCGAGCGTCTGCATGCAGTCGTGGGCGGCAGCATGGGGGGAATGCAAACGATGCAGTGGGTGATCGACTACCCCGAGCGGGTGGGGCGCTACATCGCGCTGGCCTGTGGGGCACGGCACACGGCGCAGGCGATAGCCTTTAACGATACTGGCCGACAGGCGATTATAACCGATCCGGGTTGGCAACAGGGGAATTACAGCACCGATGCCGCTCCGGACCAGGGGTTGGCCGTGGCCCGGATGATGGCGCACATCACTTACCTCTCCGACGTCGGGATGCAGAGCAAATTCGGTCGTAAGCGCCGTGCTTCAGCTAAAGAGCATTTCGATGTGGAGTTTGAGGTGGAGAGCTACCTGCGCTACCAGGGAAAGAGCTTTGTGACGCGCTTCGACGCGAATTCTTACCTCTATCTCACCAAGGCACTGGACCGCTTCGATCTGCACAGCCCCGAGTCGTTGGATGCCACCCTTTCGCCGGTCACTGCACCGGGCCTGGTGGTAGGCTTTACCTCGGACTGGCTCTACCCGCCCCAAGGTAACCGGGAATTGGTCGAAGCACTCTTGCGCTTGGGCAAAGATGCCAGCTATGCCGAGTTGGAGATGGACTACGGCCACGATTCATTTCTTGTGCGTGCACCTAAACTTTACAAATTGATTCGAAACTTTCTGGAGCGTTAAGCCTCAGTAACGCGCTCCACTCATCCCGCCACGCGATCCGACCCATGCCTCCGCAAAGTGCCAAAAAACGTCAGGCCGATTTTCAGGTCATTGCCCGTTGGGTGGCTCCGGGTGAACGGATATTGGATTTGGGCTGTGGCCGGGGTATCTTGCTGGAGTATCTCAAGCAAACCAAGGGTGTTTATGGGGTGGGCGTGGACGTCGATATCGACCGGGTCTCGAGCTGTGTGAAGCGCTCGGTACCGGTCTATCAGGGCGATGCGCACGAAGTTTTGAGGACCTTTCAGGATGACGCTTTCGACCGCGTCATCTTTAGCCGGACGGTCGAGCAATTTGACAATCCGGATGCGACCCTGCGGGAAGGTCTGCGCGTCGGTAAGCGGGTGACTGTTGGCTTCGTCAATCATGCCTATTGGAAAAACCGGGTTAGTGCCGCATTCCGTGGTCGCCGCATCGTCAACGAAGTCTATCCGAACCCATGGTATGCGAGTTTGTCGGCCAACCCGTTCTCGGTGGCTGAGTTCGAGGACTATTGCCAGCAGAAGCACATCAAGATTGGCAATAAAGTCTATCTGGCCGGCGATTGGCGCCGCGAGTGTAAGTTTTTGCCTAACTTGCTGGCGGGCTATGCCATTTACGACCTTTCCAGCGCGGACTGACGTGCCGCGGCTTTACGTGAGCGCAGTCCCTCCCTGCTGGTCGTAGGGGTGGTGCTCGCGCCACCCGCGAAGGTGCAGGAAGTCGCGCCAGATCTGCGAACGCCTCGAATGTTCACGGCAATCTTCAAAAACCTGATATTGACGAGGATGCGTCTTTGCGCAATTGCTTATTGGCTATGGAATTAACTGAGAGCCAAAAATCCACCGTCGCCGCATGGGTGCAAGCCGGGCGCTCCGTCGCCGAGGTGCAGCGTGGTCTGCGCGATGAATTTGAAATCCCGATGACTTACATGGACGTTCGTTTTCTGATTGATGATCTCGACGTGGCCATGGTGGAGCCTGAGCCGGAGGGTGAGGATACGCCCGCGGACGAAGCTAAACCCGCCGCGGATGCCGAATTGGTGGACGAAGGCGGCAGCACTGGCGTGGCAGTCGACGTCGACGCTATCATGCGGCCCGGCTCGTTGGTCAGCGGGACGGTTCACTTCAGCGACGGCGTTTCACTCGCCTGGCAACTGGGTGCCACCGGGCAGCTGGGCCTGATTCCAGACGAGAGCAATCCGCAATATCGTCCCTCAGAGGAGGACCTGAATGCCTTCCAGGATCAGTTAAAAGACGTTTTGCAGAAAAAGGGCTTTTAGCTGGCG